>JBQTKE010000125.1:0-15336 GCA_052386435.1 Myxococcaceae bacterium | reverse complement strand
GGTTCCCGGCCTGTACATTGACACCGCGAAGTTCGGATCGCCGAGCGCGGATTCGATCACCGTCGGTGTTCTGATTCCGCTCACCGAAGCGAACGGCAATCGAAACGATCGGTCTATTCAGAACTGGAACGCGATCAAGCTGGCGACCGATGAGATCAACTCGCGCATTGGTACGCGCAAGCTGGTCCTGGAGACCTGCGACACGGCGGCGGATACCAGCCGAGTGAAGGCACAGACCACGTGGCTGGCGACCTCTCGTAAATCTCCGGCGAGTCTGATCTACCGAAGTGATCCGGTGATCGAGGCGCGGGAGATCGCGGTCAGCAACGGCATGTTGATCATGTCTCCTTCCGCCACCGCGCGAGACATCACCCAGCTGGCGGACGTGCCGCAGTCCGGAGGTGTTGGACTCGTTTGGCGAACCGCTCCCTCGGATGAGCTTCAGGCGCGGGTGATCGCGGAGCTGCTCAAGGGAAACAATCTGAATTTCGCGGGGTCGCTCGACGCAGGGTTTGGATCGATCACCAAGGTCGCGATCGCGTATTCGAACAACAGCTACGGTCAGGGCCTCAACCAGACGGTCCAAGCTCGGCTCTCACCAGCACGCGAGGTCCGCACCTTTGTCTTTTTGGAAGGCGACGACGCGACCGTCGCCTCCGCGGTTGCTTCCGTCAACGCGTTCGATCCCGACGTGACGGTGATCATCAGCCAGATCGACGATGCGCGCCGTTTCCTTAACGCGGCGTCGACGACGACCAACCTCACCCGCGCCGCGGGTCATCAGTGGTTCTTCACTGACAGCAACAAGGCGCCGTCGTTGCTGATGGGACTCACGTATCCAACCGAGATCGATCGGGCGCTGGGGACCGCGCCAGCGCAGAACGCGGGGTCGGGCTATCAGCAGTTTAAAGATCGCTTCACCGGCTTGTTTGGCACAGACCCGGTTCAGTTCTCGTTCACCTCGCACAGCTACGACGCGATGTACGTCGTGGGCTTAGGCATCGCCTACGCCAATGGGACGGGCGATAAGTCGGTGAGCGGTGTGCGGATTGCGCAGGGGCTCACCAGGCTCAGCGCGATGAACGGTCAGCGGTACGACTTTCAGCCGAATGACTTCACGGGTGCCGCGGCAGCGTTGCTCGCCGACGCGGGAGTGAACGTGAGCGGCGCCAGCGGTGAGCTCGACTTCAATTCGGTCACTGGCGAGGCGCCGTCTGGGTTCGAGATCTGGCAGGTGAACGGTACGGTGCTGCAGTCGCTGGGCAACGTGGATCCGCCGCCCTGATCGCTCGTCTTAGAACTTGTCGAGGGACCTCTCGACTCTGCTTCGCGACGCTCGAGGTGAACCTTGGCGAACCGGTCATCTTCTCTGTGTCCAGGTCCTAGCGTTGCGCGAAGTTGTGGACCGCGGTGAGGGCGCGCGCGTTCTCCAGAATCTCCGTGTGACCCACGCCTTCCAGCTCCACGTACTGAGCCTTGTCTCCCAGTGCCTTCGAGATGGCGCGCCCTGGACCGGGGCCTTCGAAGGCGTCGTCGCTCGCACCTTGCAGAACCAGAACTGGCGCGGGGACGCTCGGTAAGAGCGGCATCGTGTTGTAGCGCTCGCCCGCGTCGAAGCGTTGCCAGAGGGAAGGATGGACCATGGCGACGTCGTCCACACAGGCGAGCAGGGTGAGCGAGGCCGCGCGCTGTACGGTTATCGCCTTGACTGCGAAATGCCCGCCGATGGAGAAGCCCACCAACGACACTCTGTCCGGCTTCACGTCCTCTGCTTTGAGGAAGCCGCTGAAGATCTGCGGCGCATCACTCAACAGCTCGGCGTAGCGCGGCGCTCCGTCAGACGCATCGAAGCCACGGTAGGCGTAGACCGCGAGGCCGAAGTCCTGACCCGCGGCGACGCGCTCCAAGAACGCTTGTCCCGTTCGCAGCTGCGTGGAGTCGTTGCCTGGGTAGAAGAGGATCCACGGCGCGTCGGGTGATTTGGGCCGTCTGGCCAGTCCCCGCAGCGTGATGCCCTCCGCCGGGTGAAGCGCGCTCCGCTTCCAGCCGGGTTTGCGAGCCAGATCCTCGTACGCGCTCTGCGACACGCGGGAGGCGAGGTAGGGGTATTTGAGGCGCTCGCTTCCAGGAAGGAATCGACGAAGTCCCATGACGGCTCCTGCGAAAACGACCAGCGCGATCAACAAGCCGATCCGAGCGCGCTTCAAGGACCCATCCGAACCGCGGGGATTCCACCCACGCGCGTGTTGGGTGGCACGTCCTGAGTCACCACCGCGTGGGGATCGACGATCGCGCCCGCGCCCACGGTGATGCCAGGCAGAAGAATGCAGCGCGCGCCCAGCTTCACGTCGTCTTCGACCACAACAGGCTTGCGAAGGACGGGACCTGCGCGGTGCTCATGCGGGCCCAGCTCATGGGTGCTGGTGAGGACCATGGCCTCGCGCTCCGCCTTCACGCGGCTTCCCAGGGTGATTCGATCTTCAAGATCGAAGGAGCAGTGCTCGTCCAACACGCAGTTCGCGCCCACCGTGAGGTTGCTTAGAAAGTTTCCCTGCCCGTTCATCCGCGGAAGCCCGAGAACGAGGGTGCCCGCGCCGATCCGTGCGCCCGCCAGCCGCAGCAGCGTGGCGCTGCGCCGCGGCAGGAATACGGCAGCCAGAACCAGCGCGTGGTGACGTGGGTTGAGCCCCAGCGTCTCCGCTCTCCAGGCAGCCTTCACCTTCTCCAGGTCAGGCAGCTTCATCGGTCATTCTCTGCGCCGCTTCTTAAACCGAGCACCGACCTCGGTGGAGTCCACCAACTCCACAAAGATCGGCGTCTGGTGGCGAGCCAGGTGCTCTCGCGCGAAGGCGCTCATTCGCCTTTTGAAGTCCGGCAGAGGTTCAGCCTGAGCCAGCGTGAACCGCGCGGCGACGACCTGGCCCATCATCGGGTGCTGTTTGCCAAACACGGTGACGTCCTCCACACCTGGCATCATTAGCAACGCGCTCTCGACCTCGGCGGGATAGACCTTCTGTCCGCCCACGTTGATCAGGTCCGAAGCGCGACCCAGAATACGCACGTACTCGCCATCCACTTCAACCTTGTCCTGGGTGTTGAGCCAGCCGTCCGCATTGAAGAGGTCCGGCGCGTTCAGGTACCCCAGCATGGCGGTGTCGCAGCGAATCCAGAGCGTCCCGTCCACCACCTTGGTCTCGAAGCCTTCATGCGTGAACTTGATCCAGAGCGATCCGGAGTCCTTGGACTTGGATCGCAGTACGCCTGTTTCAGACATGCCGTAGGTCTGCACCAGGGCGACGTTCGGGAAGGTCTGGCGCAAACGCTGGAGGGTCGCCGCGGGCATTGGCTCAGTGCCGTACGCGATGACTCGAAGCGAGGAGAGATCATGCTCAGTCGCGACGCCGGAGATGAGCAGCAGGTTGAGGAACGTGGGTGAGACCGGAAGCGTGTGCACGCGGTGCTTGGCGATCGCCGCGGCCACGGCCTCCGCGTCGCGCACTGGCACAGTCACCATGGTTCCGCCGCTGCTCAGTGTGTTGAAGAGCGTGTCGATGCCGCCGATGTGATCGAAGAGCAGGAAGGTGAGGGTGATCTTCTTCTGCGTGCGTTTGCGAAACTTCTCCAAAATGCGCGCGAAGTCATGAAGGACCGCCTTCGGCTCGCCCGTGGACCCAGACGAGAAGATCATCAGTCCCGGCGATCCGCGCGCGATCAGCTTCAGCGTGAGCGGGTGCGTGACCTTCCGATCCAAGAAGGTCTGGACCGTAAACTGATCCTGATCGTCAAACTCGTAGAGGACCTGTGCCTCCGCGATCCGCAATGAAGCCTCGCGTTGGTTGCGCATCAACGAGGTCAACGGAACCGCGATGGCCCCGCGTTCGACGAGCGCGATCAGCGCCGCGCAACACTGTGGCGAGAACGAGCCGTCAATCGCCACGACCGATCCCGCACTGACGCTCTGCTGGTCGAGCTGAACGCGCCACCGCTGCACGTGCTCCAGCAGCGTTCGATACGACGTCTGGCTGTCACGCCAGACGATGGCGGTGTCATCCCTTGAGGCCTGCAGCCGCTCAATGAGCCAGGAGCAGTCCACGAGCGGTCAGCTGATGCCGCCCAAGTAGATGACTTGGCCGGTGATGTTGTCGCTGGCGGGGCTGACGAAGAAGTCGCATGCGTTAGAGCAGTCCGCGTACGAGCCCAGCCGCTTCACGGCGAGGTTCTTCACCACGTTGTCGACCTTTTCCTTGGGCACGCCCTTGATCATGTCGGTCATGATTGGCGTGGCTCCGAAGGAGTTACAGGTAATGCCCCACTGACCCAGCTCGAACGCGAGGATCCGCGTGAACGTCACCACGGCGCTCTTGGACGCCGCGTAGATTGCTTCGCCGGCGAGCGCGATCGGCGCGACGATGGTGGTGAAATTCACGATGCGGCCGTATTTCCGGCGGATCATCACTTTCGCGGCATCACGGCAGACCAGCATTGTGCCGGTGACGTTGACCTCCAACATTCGGTTCGCGGTGGACGCGGGGGTGAGCAGGATGTGGTTCATCGTCGCGATCGCCGCGTTGTTGAGCACCGCGTCGATGCGGCCGTGGCGCTTGGTGACGTCGGCGATCATCGCGCGCACGGATTTCTCTGACGCCACGTCCGCTTCGTGGTGCTTGTAGTTTGCGTCTTTCAGATCCGTCCCGCCGCGGCTGCAGCCTTCCACCAGCCAGCCCTTCTGCAGGTAGTGCTCGGCCAAGTGACGGCCGATTCCCTTTCGGGAGCCCGTGACGATCATCACCGGTTTTTCGCTGACGCTCATGCGTTCCTCGCAGCGGTCATCGACGTGATCAAGTGGTCCGTGAGCACGCCCACAGTGCGGAACGGGCTGTTCTTCTGAGACATGGCCTTGTCGTCCGCGAGCGTGACCGACACGCCGTGCTCAGCCTCCACGCGTTGCTCGATCTCAACGATCATTGACACCACGCCCAGCGAATCCAGCACCGCGCTTTTGCCCACCAGCACGGTGTCCGAATTGATGGAAGGGGGCACGGGCGCGCCCGCTTGGGCCAGCGCTTCCTCCAGGCTCTTCACCACAATGGTCTCTGCAACCTGTTTTTCAATCATGCTGGGTTTGCTGTCGGGGTGGGACGGGTGCGCCACTTGGCAATCGAGACCTTTCGATTGCCGGTGATCATGATGTCTGCTGCCACGTCTTGTTTGACCACGACGCCCGCGGCGATCACGGCGCCTGGGCCCACGGTCACGCCCGGCATCAGGGTGCAGCGAGCGCCGATCCAAGCGCCGCTGCCGACGTGGATCGGCGCGGGGACCTGGTTCGAAGGATCTTTGGTGAGGAAGGTCACGTCGTGCCCAACCGACACGTGATCGCCAAGGCTGATCGGCGCTTCGAGCTCAAACACGCAGCCCACGTTGAAGCCGCAGTGATCACCAATCGCCAGACGCGAAGCGAAGTTTCCGGAGCCGTAGAGCTTGGGTGCGCCCCAGAACAGAGTGGAGCGGCCCAAATGAACGCCGGCGAGGCGAAGACCTTGCGCCATCAGCCGGTTGCCCATGAAGGGAGGAAAGCGCGAAACCACCGCCTCGATGGCGCGAAACATAAGCCCGGGCGGGTGGGAACGCGGCGCAACCATGGCGAGAACATAGGTCCGACGTGATGTGAGACGTCTAGGTGCGTTCGTTTCCGTGGCACCTACCTTTGGCGCCGTTTGAGGGCGCAAACTCTCTCACGGACTGGTCAGGGTCGCGACGCTGAGTCGACTTGCGCCTCAGTTGCCGCGCAGCAGCTTGTCGAGCGCGTTGCGCGTCTCTGGCGGGAGCTGCGCTCGGGTCAGCTCCAGACCTCGAATCGCGAGCGCTCGGTAGAGGTTGGCGAGATCTGCCGGCAGAGCGGTGAGGTGCGCTTGAACGACGGTGAGATCTCCGCGGGCAACTGGACCGGTGAGTGCTCGCGCTGGACCTCTCTGTTCGACGCCGCGCAACGCGGAGCGGGACAAGGGGAGCAAGGCCTTCAAAGCTGCGTCTTCATCGATCCCCGCTTCTCGCAGAGCTTCAACCGCGGCAGAGAGGAGCGCGACCATACCTCCCGCCGCGAGCACTGCGCCCGCGTGGTACGCGGTGCGACGCGCCTCGGGGACTTCGATTGGCGTCAGTCCCAGATCCGCGGCGAAGCGCTCCATCAACGAGAGCAAGCCACGGCTGCTTGAACTCAGCGCCACCGATGCACCTGCGAGCCTGTCGGTTGGATCCGAGATTGCCACCAGCGGATGAAAGGAGCCGCGCGGGCGCCGCATCATCGACGGCTCGCTCCCGAACGCGGAGAGATCCAGCGCCCCGGCGCAGTGAATGAACGCGGTGTCCGACGCGACATCCGCGGTGAGCGTGCGCGCGACGGCTGGCACCGCGGTGTCCGGGACGGCAAGGATGCAGACCTGCGCGGACTTGAGGGCGTCGTGTTCGGCGAGCTGAAGCTTGAGCTCGACCGCGCGCCGAACCGCGGCGTCTGAACGCGGAAGAACCGTGATCGGCCAGCCTGCGGCTCTCAGTCCCAGTGCCAGGGCACCGCCGACTCGCCCCAGCCCGACGATAGCGATCGTTGGCTTCCGCCTTCGGGCGCGGCTCCGCGTGCTCCACCGAGTGGGGCTGTGCTTCTTTTTATGCGGTGGGCGCGGAGGCGGCATCTATCTCCCAGAACGGGCAGCGCGCTGGAACGACAGCTGACCAGCACGCAGCGCGATCCGAACATGGTCTCCGCTGCCGAATTCCCCAGCGAGGATTCGCTCCGCCAAAGGTCCTTCCACCAGACGTTGCACGGTCTGTCGCATCGGCCGCGCGCCCAGCTGTGGATCGAACCCGCCAGAAGTCAGCAGATGCTGAACCACGTCCGCGTCAACCTCGTAGGCGATGCCTTTCTCGCTCACCAGCCGCTGGCTGCTCTGCGCCAATAAAAGATTCGCGATCTGCGCGACTTCGACCTCGCGCAGAGGCCGGAAGGGGAGTCGTTCGTCGATTCGGTTCCACAGCTCCGGAGGCAGCGCTCGACGTGCGGCAGCCTGCGCGGCTTGCAGATCCGCGCCGGGAGCACCCGTCCGCGGCTCGTCCGCTCCGAAACCGACGCGGCGGGTCTCCGGCTTGGCAAACGCTTCGGCTCCCAAGTTCGTGGTGAGCACGATCACCGTGTTGGAGAAGTCGATGTGGCGGCCCTTGCCGTCGGTGAGCCGTCCTTCTTCCAGCACCTGCAAGAGCAGCATCAGCACTTCCCGGTGCGCCTTCTCGATCTCGTCCAACACCACGACGGAGGAGGGCTTCTTGCGAACAGGCTCCGTGAGCTGGCCGCCTTCGCCGTAACCCACGTATCCCGCGGGCGAACCAATCAAGCGCGAAACGCCGTGGCCTTCGGACATCTCGCTCATGTCCAAGCGCACCAGCGCGTCCGGGCAGCCGAAGAGAACATCCGCCAGCGCTCGCGCCAACTCGGTCTTGCCCACGCCGGTGGGGCCCAAGAACAGGAACGAGCCCATAGGGCGGCGGCTCGAGAAGCCGGCGTAGTTGCGGCGGATGACTTTGGTGATGCGGCTCACCACTTCTTCATGGCCGATCACTCGCTTGGCGAGATCTTCCTCCAAGCGAAGCAGGCGCGCCGAGTCCTTCATCAAGAGCCGCTCTTCCGGCAGTCCCGCCAACTTGGCGACGATGCGCGCCACGTCCTGAGGCTCGACGTGTTGCTTGCCCTCGCGACGGCAACGCGAGCCGGCCAGGTCGACGATCGAGATCGCCTTGTCCGGAAGAAAGCGATCGCTCACGTACCGCGCGGCCAGCGACGCCGCGGCTTCCAGCGCTTCACTGGAATAGGTGAGGCCGTGGTGCTCTTCGTAGCGAGAGACCACGCCCTCCAAGATGCGCACGGTTTCCGGAACAGAGGGCTCGTTCACCACGACAGGTGTGAAGCGTCGCTCCAGCGCGGGATCGTTGGAGATGAACTTGCGAAACTCGTCGTGCGTCGTCGCGCCGATGCACGGGAAGTCACCGCGCGCCATTGCGCTCTTCAGCTCGTTCGCCGCGTCTTGCGGTCCCTCGCCTGTGGATCCCGCACCGACGAGGGTGTGGATCTCGTCAATGAAGACCACGACTCGTCCGTTCGCGCGCTTCACCTCATCCTTCAATGCGTTGAGCTTCTACGAGAAGGATCCGCGCAGCTGAGTTCCCGCGACCAGCGACGCCACATCGAGCTCAATGACGACTCTCTCTCCGAGCGTCCCCCGCGCCTCGAGCAGCTTCTGCGCGACGCCTTCGACGACGGCCGTCTTGCCGACGCCTGGCTCGCCGACGAGACACGGGTTGTTGGTGCGGCGCTTGCCGAGAATGTCGATGACCTCTTCGGTCTCTTTCGCGCGCCCCACCACCGGATCCAGTCGTCCCTCATGTGCCTCTTGCGAGAGGTTGCGCCCGAGCGCGGTGAGCATGGGGAACTGCCGTGCGTCGAGTGCGTAACGAGCATTCGAGAACGTCTCAGGAGCCGCCACGATGGGTTGCGGTTCGGGCGGGAGATCTTCTTCTGCGTCCACGAGATCTCTGAGCGATACCGCAGGCCGCGGCTCCACTTTCTTCGGAGCGGGTGGAAGCTCTGGCGCGCGCTGCAACACCGCGGTCCGAGGAGCGGGTGGTGCCGCTACTGCGCGCGCCGGCAGCGGCGAAGGAGGTTTGGGCACTGGCTCGCGTCCTCCCAGCTGTAGCCGACGCGGCATTCTTCCGGACAGGAAATAAGAGAGGGCGGTGTTGCGCAGCCCCGTGAGCTCAACGCCGACATTTGCGAGCAGCTCCTGCGCGGCGCAACGCACCCGGGTGATGGCGATCAAAAGGTGAAGACAGTCGGTCTCGCGAGAGCCACAGCTCTGCGCGATCTCCCTGGCGCGGTCACGGAGCTCGCGAACGAAGCCATCCGGCTCAACGGGCGCGGCATTCATCGAGCCGAGCAGTCGGTCTTCGTCGACGCCGCGTTCTTTGAGCAAGCGTTCGGCGCGGTTCTCCACTGTGAAGATGGCCAGGAGCAGATGAGCGGTGGTCAGCCGTTGCGACACGGCCTGCGAGATGTCCTCGGCTTCAGCGAGAACCTGAGCAAAATCCGAGCTGTCGACCATGTCCCTCCCCAGCGCTGCTTTCCCCAACCACTGGTCTACACCGCCCCGATCGCACCGGCAAAATTTCCGCTACAGGTGGCTACAGGCCACACGAATTGTGGAATGAAAGGAGCGCAATGAGAACGCCCGGGCGCGCTTCAACAAGACCGGAGTGCACGTGTTCATCCAGGGGAGCTGACGACAGGGCGTCCGGCACGGGCCTGATCGGTTGCGGGAACTTTCCAAAACCCTTGGCAATCGCGATTTGTCGCTTGCGTACATTTGCGCAGCCCCTTTGACGCTCCCCCATGGTCCACGTTCTCGAGCCCACAAAAGTTCTCTTTACACCGTTCGACGCGGTCGCTTCGTTCGTCGAACGCCGCCGTTGGGTTGTTCCATTGTTGCTCTTCATTTTCTCCGCGGCGTTCGCGGCGGCGGCCTACGGTGTCCGTTGGAATGCGGCTCCGACAACGCTCAAGGCGCTGGAGAAGAGCGGAGCGCTGACCAGCACCACCGAAGTCGATCTCGCCAAGGCCATCGTCACAGCAGGGCGCGTACGCCTGGTCACCGGCGTTCTAGGCGCGGTGTTCGTGTCGCCGACGCTGCTCTTGCTCTTCGCGGGCGTGCTCAAGGTCACAGCGTGGCTTCTGAGTGCGAAGGCGAAGTTCATGGCGGCGTTCACCGCGGTGACCGCGGCCACTCTGCCGCTGTCTTTGCGTCAGTTGATCTTCAGCCTGAGCGCGCTGCGACAACCTTCGTTGCCAGATGGCGCGGAGCACACGTTGGTGCCTTCGAACCTGGGCGCGCTCGTGAGCGCCGCTTCTGCACCGGTGATGCAGGTGTTACGCGCAGTAGATTTCTTCAGCCTCTGGAGCGTGGGGTTGCTCGCGCTCGGCTTTTCCGCGGCGGCAGGGCTGCGCAGGTCGCGCGCCCTCGTGGCCGTGACGGTTCTCTACGTCCTCTACATCGGAGTGTTTATGATCGGCCTGCCCGCGCTGGCGCCTCAGGGAGGGCTGCGTCCGTGAGCGCGCTCCTCTTGTCGCTTCTTGTTGCCGCTACGCCGATCACCTTGGAACAGGTGCGGCAAGAGAGCCGCGACAACAACAACGCCGCCCGGCTGGCGGGGCTGGAGGCACAGCGCGTCGCCGCTCAGGCACAGGGCGCGCTGTCGGTCATTTATCCGCAGGCATTCCTGCAGGTGCAGACCGGGTTGATCAGCAACAACCTCTCGCAGCGCTGCGTTCAGCTCCCCGGCGGCGCGCAGCAGTGCGATGACTCGCCGTTCATCGCGACCACCGGAAATTTCCGAACTGTGCTTGGGGTCAATCAACTCATCTTCGACGGCGGGAAGTGGTGGAGACAGATCGAGCAGGCCGGAACCTTGGAAGAAGCGGCGGCGCAACAACTTCACGAGCAGCGGCTCAGCTCCGAGTACGAAGGGATGCGCCGCTTCTATGAGCTTTATCGGGCGCAGCGAGGCCTGGAAGTCTTTGACGCGGCGGCCAAGCGAAGCGGCGAACAGCTGGAGCGCGCCAATGCGCTTTTCGAGGCCGGGCGCATGCAGAAGGTCGACGCGATCGCCGCGCAGGTGAATCTGGGCAACGATCAGATCTCCGTGCTGCGGCAGCGTTCGCGCGTGGGTGGATCTCAAGCGGATCTTGCCGTCTGGTTGGCGCGCCCTGGACGTGAAGAGCTCTCTGCGAAGGATCCCGCCGCGGTTACCCAGCAGCCACAGCCTGCTCCCACTTTCGAGGCCGCGCTGGCGACCGCGAAGAGGCTTCGGCCGGTGCTCCAGGCCTTGGAACGACAAGCCCGTGCGGCCGCGCTGGCGACCTCTGTCGCCCGCGGCGGCTACTGGCCTCGCCTCTCGGCGCAGGTGAACTACGTACGCAACAGCACGGAGGCGGGGCGCGTGTTCAACAACCCTGCTCAGGACTTCTCCGTGCTCGCCGGCTTCAACCTGCAGTGGGATTTTTTCAGCGGCCTTGCCACCACCGCGGATGTGGCCGCGGCGCGCACGCAACAGAGCGTTGCCGAGCTGAACCTGGCGCAGGCCGAACGTGAGCTGGAAGCGGATTTGAGGCGCAGTCTCATCGTCTTGGAGATGTCCATCTCCACCGCGCAAGTCGCCGCGAAAAACCGCGAGGCGGCTGGCAAGGGATTGCTCCTCGCGGAGGAGCGCTTCAAGGCAGGCGCGGGATCCACGTTGGAAGTTCGAGACGCGCAGCTCAAGCTCACGCAGTCCGAATTGGCCGTTTTAGAGAGCCGCATCGATGTTGAGATCGCTCGGGCGAACCTCGAACGGGTGATGGGTGTTTTGGGAACCGGAGCTTCGTCATGAAGTGGTGGAAGACACTCATCGCCGCCGTGCTGATTTTAAGCGCCGTGGGCATCACCGTGGCGGGGCTGCGGCCTCGACCTCCTCCCGCGACAGAAGTTTCGGTCGCCAAGGTGAAGAAGGGGACAATCGTTCGGACCATCACCGGCGCGGGGAAGGTTCAGGCCGCGACGACGGTGAAGATCTCTTCGAACCTCTCCGGCGATCTCACCGAGCTGCTGGTGAAGGCGGGCGATCGGGTCAGCAAGGGTCAGGTCTTGGGCCGAATTGACCGGCGCCGCTTCGAAGCGGCGGCGAAACAGTCTCAAGCGGGTCAGAGCGCTGCGCGCGCGGACATTCAACTCGCGCAAGTCGACGTGTCACGCGTGTCGCAAGAGTACGCGCGGGTGGAGTCGTTGGTCGGCAAGGGGCTCTCTTCCAGCGCAGAGCTGGATCGTGCTCGCGCGGACCGCGACAGCGCTGCGGCGCGATTGGCCTCGGCTCAGCAGCGGCACGCCCAGTCCGCCGCCGTGCTCGACGAGACTCTGAACAACCTCAGCAAGACCACGCTGCTGTCGCCGATCGACGGCACCGTGTTGGAGCTTTCGCGTGAAGTGGGCGAGCGGGTGCGCGGATCTGATTTTTCCGAAGACGTCGTGATGACGCTGGCTTCTTTGAGCGCCATGGAAGTGAAGATTGAAGTGGGGGAGCACGAGGTGGTGCACCTCAAGCACGGGCAACACGCGGAGATACGCGTCGACGCGCTGGAAGGGCAGTCGTTCGAAGGCGCTGTGACGGAGATCGCGCAGAAAGCGTTGATCAAGAACGCGGGCACCGAAGCCGAGCTGACGTCATTTCCCGTCACGGTGGCATTGGCCACGCGTCCGCCAGGCGTTCTTCCGGGAATGAGCGCTGAGGTGAACATCTCCGCGGAGATCCACACCGACGCATTGCTGGTTCCAATTCAAGCGGTCACCGTGCGTCCGGAGAAGTCCCTGCCAGATGCGCGACCGCAAGTCGAAACCAGCACATCGCTCACCGCCAAACGCGGAGGCGAGACGCTGGCCAAGGTGGTGTTCGTGGTGAACGGGGACAAGAAGGCGACGCTGCGTCGAGTCCGAACCGGGATCGCCTCCGACACGGATCTCGAAGTGGTCGAGGGACTGCAGGAAGGAGAGCAGATCGTCGAAGGCCCGTTCCGGGTGATTTCCAAAGAGCTCAACGAAGGCGACAGCGTGAAGGAGGCGGACCCCAACGCGAAGGGGCCGAAGGTCCGTGGCTGAGTCGGTCATCTCACTGAACGGAATCACCCGCGTCTACACCGTGGGCGACGAAGAGGTGCGCGCGCTGCGGGGGGTGAGCTTCGAGGTGGCCCGCGGCGAATGGGTCGCGATCGTCGGCCAGTCGGGCTCAGGAAAGAGCACGCTGATGAACGTGCTGGGCTGCTTGGATACACCCAGCGCCGGCAAGTACGTGCTCAGCGGAAAAGACGTCTCGCATCTTACAGACGACGAGCTCGCGGACATTCGCAACCGCGAGATCGGCTTCATCTTCCAGACCTTCCAACTGCTGCCTCGCGAAACGGCGTTGGCGAATGTGGAGCTGCCGCTGGTGTACCGAGGTTTGCGACCCAAGGAGCGACGGGCTCGCGCTGAGGAAGCGCTCAACAAAGTTCAGCTCGCCGACCGCATGCACCACCGGCCCAACGAGCTCTCCGGCGGTCAGCGACAGCGCGTGGCGATTGCGCGTGCGCTGGTCACCGAGCCGTCGCAGCTGCTCGCCGACGAGCCCACGGGAAATCTCGATTCGACGACGGGCGAAGAGATCATCCGGCTCTTCGTGGAGCTTCACCGCGCAGGACACACGCTCTGCCTGGTGACCCACGAACCAAAGTTGGCGGCGCGTTGCCCACGGGCAATTCGAATCTCGGACGGTTTGATCGTCGCGGATGGTCCAGGTCCCGAAGTCGCGCTCGCGGATGCGCGGCCGCTGGCGGCGCCGTCATGAGTCACGCCCGCATCGACTTCCTCGAAGGCGGCCGGATCGCCGTCACCTCCCTGCGCTCGAACCGGTTGCGGACCGTGCTCACCACCGTCGGCGTGGGAGTTGGCGTGGCCACGCTGCTGGCGATCATTGGGATCATCCAGGGCCTCAACCGCTCCTTTGCGGATCAGCTCTCCAGTTTGGGAGCGACGTCGCTCTACGTGTCCAAGTTTCCGTGGGTGATGCGCGGCGAGTGGTTTGAGTACCGCAACCGGCAGAACCTGACCTTGGCTCAGGGCGCGAAGATCAAAGAGCAATGCCCATTGGTCACCGCCATCTCGCCCGAAGTAGGGCGTGTCGCGGATGTAGCGTTCCTGGATCAGCAGGCGACGCTGGTGCGCGTCACCGGAACGACGGCCGACTACCTTCAGGTCTCTGGGTTCGAGCTCACCGCCGGACGCTTTCTCACCGACGCGGACGACGCCAACGCCAAGGCGGTCGTCGTTCTGGGCGCGGATGTGGTGGACCTGCTCTTTCCCAAGATGGATCCCACTGGGCAATCGGTGCGCATTGACGGAAAGCCGTTTCGGGTGATCGGCACGCTTTCGCGCAAGGGGAAGATCCTTAACGAACCGCGGGATCTCAAAGCCGTCATCCCGTTCCATACGTTCCTGGGTTACTTCGGCAAGCGCCGCGGCCTGTCCTTGGGCGTGGCGGTTGCGCGGCCGGAAGATCTCAACGAGGCGGAGGATCAGATAGTCGGCATCCTCCGCCGAGCACGAGGCACGCCGCCGGACAAGGCGGACGACTTCAGCATCAACCGGCCGGAGATGCTGGCGAACACGTACAAGCAGCTGACCGGGGCGCTTTACGGCGTCGCGGTGGGCGTGGGGTTGATCACGCTGCTGGTGGGTGGGATCGGCATCATGAACATCATGCTCGTGTCGGTCCGCGAGAGGACGCGTGAGATCGGGGTGCGCCGGGCGTTGGGCGCCCGAAAGCGGACCATCATTGTTCAGTTCCTTCTCGAGGCCGCGACCGTCTCCGCCGTGGGAGGAGCGCTTGGCACCGCGGTGGGAATGGGCGCCGCCGCGCTGGTCTCAGAGCTCACACCGCTGGCAGCATCGGTCGAACCTTTAACCATCGCCTTCGGTATTGGCTTCGCCGCGGTCGTGGGGCTGCTCTTCGGAATCTGGCCCGCTGCCCGCGCCGCGAATCTCGATCCTGTGGAGGCGCTCCGCTACGAATAGGGCTACGCCGCGCGTCGGGCCGCGATGGCGAACAGCCGCTTCGCGCGAGGGTGGCTCTTTGCGGCCTTAAGCGATTCGAATGCCATCATTGCCATGCGCGATCGCGGCGAATGCGAGACCTGAATCCCGCTCATGTACGTGATCTCTTCCGGTCCCCAGCGGGTCTTGGAGACGTCATTGCCGGTAGAGAGGTTGACCTTCCTGAAGCCGTTGTCGATCGCCCAGCGAATCGACTCAGCCACCGCGGTGGTCATCACGCTGTACTGGCTCCAGGCCGGGTCGTAGCCGGAGTAGTAGAGGTAGAGCGTGTCACCGAGCGCGAAGCCCACCCGTGAGGCAACCAGTTTGCCGGCGATGCGCAGCTGAAAGACCTTCGCCACACCTTCGCTGGCGAACTGCTCGCTCAGCTGCTTGAGGAACCTCTGCGATGAGCTCCACTCAAAGACATTGCGGTGCTGAACGCCGTCGGTGGTCTGCGCGCGCGCAGCGTGGAGCTGGAGAAACTCATCAATCGCGACGCCGACCTTGCCGGGCTCCGTCACAACCTCAAACGTAAACGCGTGCCCGTCTCGTTTGAGCGAGTTGTAGCACTTGCGCAGCGACTCTTTGATGTTGCGTTTGAGCGTCGCTTTGAACAGGTCCCATGTTGGCGCGAGCGGCA
>JBQTKE010000124.1:0-12730 GCA_052386435.1 Myxococcaceae bacterium | reverse complement strand
GCCGCGTCGAAGCCGCGGGCCCGCTGAACAATTCTTTCGCCGATGAATGGCTCTGAATTGTGAGTCGAGTTGTCCTGAACGCTCACAGTGCGAAGGCGCCATTTTCCCCCTTACTCTCGACTTCGCTGGTTCCGCTCACGCGCCGAGGAAGCTCGAAAAAATGATGCGCCGAATCCTGTCCGCAGCCCTCTTGGTCCCTCCGCTTCTGCTCTCCCAGTGGAGCTGCACCGACGCGCTGACGCCGCGCTACGCCGAGCTGGAAGACGCTGGTCTCACCGATGACGGCGGCGACGCGGGCGAACCGCAGCTGGGAGACGGCATGCCCGCGGACACGTTCTTCTCTTTTGGTGTCACTGACAACGCCGGGAACGCGCCGCAGTCCGCGCCCTTCCTCACGCTCTCCTTTCATGGCGGCACCCCCAGCGCGGACGCCGTGATTGCCAAGCGCCTCACCTCCCCCATCACCGTCGACGGCAACGCGTCGGACTGGGCTGAGATTCCTCCCAGCGTCGTCCCTCTCCAGAACCGCGGCGAGCCCATCGGCATGAGCAAGATGGAGTGGGACACGGAGTGGACGCTGCTGGGCAGCACGCCTCCCCTCTTCGACTTCAACATCACCAACGCGATCGTCCGTGCGGCGTGGGACGACACCAACATCTACTTCCTGGTCGAGTGGGCCGACGCCACCAAGAGCATGAACCGTGAATCGATGGTTTATCTGGGCGGCCAGTGGATCCGCAGCACGGAGAACGAGGACCGGCTCTACTTCGGCTTCAACATCAACAGCACCTTCCCCGGCTTCGACGTCTTGGGTTGCAGCGCCGCCTGCCACATGCGCAAGAACTTGGGCGACGTCAGCATGGCCGGCCGCGCCTACCGCTTCCGCATGCACACCCTGGCCGCCGGACAGCTGGGCGACACGTGGTCTTGGCGCGCGCACACCACCAATGGCATGTCCGCCGCGGACGACAACTACTGGGACGAGACCGGTCGCAAGACAGACTCCGCCATCGACTTCGTGGTCACCAACCGCAAGGCTCTGATGGACGGCGGCAGCGTCCCGCTCTTCATGAGCGAAGCGGGGATCAACGCCAACCCCGAATACATCTACGCGCCCGACGCGGGGCTCTCCCCCAAGGCCATCCCCTACGACGGGACCGAGCCCGACGCTGGCGCGCGCATCCCCGGCTACGTCTTCCAGCGCGCCAGCGCCAACCGCGCCGACGTGAAGGCCAAAGGCGTCTGGCTCAACGGCAAGTGGACGGTTGAGCTCACCCGCGCCTTGACCACCAACGATTCGAAGGACGTCCAGTTTCCGCTCCAGTGAGAGGGCCTGCGCACCGTGCGAACTTTGAAGCAGAGGATTTCCGGCTGTCTTTACGCTGGCCTGGGCGCGCTGCTCGTGAGCGCGTGTTGGCCTGCGCCGCGGGTTGGGGAAATGATCGAAGAAGACGCTCCTCCCTTGGTCAGCAGCGACGGGGGACAGATGGCGTCGCCACCGGGCGCGCTGGGGTTCGCTGAGCTCAACACCACCGTCTTCCAAAAGTCTTGCGGCAGCTCGTTCTGCCACGAGGGCAATCCCCCTTCGATGGCGCCCATGTCGCTGGACGCGGCCCACGCCTACAGCGCGCTGGTGGGCAAGCCGTCGTCGCAAGTCCCTTCGATGCTGCGCGTGGCCCCGGGAGATCCCTCCAAGAGCTACCTGCTCTACAAGCTCAAGGGGACCTCCGGCACGGTGGGCGCGTCCACCAAGCGAATGCCCTTGAATAAGGCGCCACTCGACCCCGCGCACATCGCGGAGATCGAAGCGTGGATCAAGCGCGGAGCCCCCAATGACTGATCGCCAGAAGGGATGGCTGGGTGCGTTCGTCGGCGCGGTGTGCGCCGTGGCGGTATTGGCCGCAACCAGCGCAAAGGCCGACATCAACGTCTCCGGTTCCGCCTACGCCGACTACTGGTACCTGTCGTCGGACAGCGCTCGCAAGAATGCGCTCTCCGGGTTCACGCCCGAAGCGTCGCTGAAGATCGAAGTGGACATGCACGAGAGCCTCTCGCTCTCCGCGCGCGTCTGCTTCGGCTGCCACGGCCTGGAAGTCGACCGCGCCCACATCGACTTCACCCCCACGCCCGCGTTCAACATTCAGGCGGGCCGCATTGGCGTTCCCTTTGGCGAGATGTCCATTCGCTACGACCCCACCAGCCACCGTTCGGTGAGCAAGCCGCTCATCTACGAGATGGGCCGCATGGCCTACTACGGCAGGAACGCCTTCAACTTGGGCGTGGTGCCGCAGCCGTTCGTCGACACCGGCTTCGTCCTCTACGGCCAGGTCTGGATGGGTGAGAACGTTCAGCTCTGGTACGGCGCCTACGCGGTCGCGGGCATGAAGGGCGAGAACGACTTCGACTACATCTCGATGCGAACGCCCTACTACGTCGACAACAACCTGCAGCCCGCGGGCGGTGGCCGGCTTGTCCTAACCTTCTCGTCGTCGACTCCCGGCGCGGTCTTCAAGGACTTCTCCCTCGGCCTCTCCGGCATGCACGGCCGTTACGACTCGCAGCGGCAGCGCAAGTACACGGCGTTCGGCGCGGACGCGTCTTTGCGCGTGGGCCCGCTCACGTTGCGCGGTGAAGCGGCGTGGATCCGCTTCGACATTGATCCCACTGTGCCCGGCTACCGCTACCAGATCATCGATCCCTTCGTGGAGAAGGGCGGCTTCTTCGCGGAGGCCGAACACCCGCTCTCGCGTTGGCTCGTCATCCTCTACCGCTTCGACATGCTCCGCCGCGCGGGCGTACCGCTCCCGGACTCCAACCCGCTGCTCAGTCCGGACAGCCGCATCTACCGCTACACGCAGAGCGTCCAGTTCCTGCTCGCAGACTCCGTCTACGCGAAGGCCGCCTACGAATACTGGTGGCTCAACGATTTCCCCAGCTTCCACTCCATCCACTTCGGAGTGGGAGGCAGTTTCTAGAGGACAGTATGGGCAACGACGTCTCTCGCTTCGGTAAATACACCACCCTGCGCCGCATTGGCGCCGGCGGCATGGCAGAGATCTTCAAGTGCCGTCTCACGGGCATTGGTGGATTCGACAAGACTGTCGTGGTCAAGCGCATCCTCCCGGAGCTGCTGGATGACGCGGAGTTCGTGCGGATGTTCCTGGACGAGGCGCGCATCGCCGCCAACCTCAGCCATCCGAACATCGTGCAGATCTACGAGATCGATCAGATCGACAACGTCCCGTACATCGCCATGGAGTACGTGCGCGGTCCCACCCTCGCCAAGCTGATTCGCGAGAGTCAGAAGCAAGGAAAGCCGTGCACCGAGGTCGTGGCCCGGGTGATGGCCGACGTGGCGAGCGCGCTGCAAGCCGCCCACAACGCACGCGACGCCAATGGCCAGCCGCTCAACATCATCCACCGCGACGTCAGCCCGCACAACATCATTGTCTCCACCGACGGCGTGCCCAAGCTGGTGGACTTCGGCGTGGCCAAGGCGCGCGGCCGGCTCTCCAAGACCAACGCCGGCACGGTGAAGGGGAAGCTCCGCTACATGGCGCCCGAGCAGTTCCGCGGCAAGAACGCGCCCATCGATCACCGCGTGGACATCTTCAGCGCCGGCGTCTGTCTGTACCAAGTCGCGACCGGGAAGATGCCCTACAACGGCGAGAGCGAAGTGGACGTGCTCAAGGCCGCGGCCACCGGCGAGTTCGCGCTTCCTTCGGACGTGAACCCCGACATGGATCCGGAGCTGGAGCGGATCATTCTTTGGGCGATGGCGCCGCAAGTCGGCGATCGCTGTCCGGACGCGCAGGCGTTACACGAAGCGCTCGACCAATACACGCTCAACGGCCCCAACCGCGTCACCACGTACCACGTGAAGAAACACATCCGAGCGCTCTTCGGCGACCTGGACAACTCGGACGTGCTCGGCGTGGGCGCTTACAGCGGCGAGCCGGTGAGCTCCAGCCGCTACTCGGCCGCGGACGTGGGCGGTTTCACTCCGGCGCCTCCCTCCGCGGCGGCGCTGGCTGCGTCCAAGTCCATTGCCAAGTCGGTCTCCAAGGAGCTCGAACCGGTCTCGCTCAAATCGATCGACGTGGATCTCGTCGACAACGGCGGCGGCGGAAAGCGCCGGGTCTTCCTGGGCGTGGCGATTGCCGCGGCGGCGGCGATTGGCTTCTGGGCGTTGCGCAAGCCCGCTCCGGATCAATCGCCTCTGGCTCCAACGACGGCCACCGCGCGTCCAGGACAAGGCGCTTCCGCGGAGGCGAAGGATGCCAACGTCAGCGCCACCGCGTACATCAATGAGTCGGAGCGTCTGCTCAAAGCCGGCCGCCTCAGGATGGCCCAGGACTTCGCGGGACGCGCCAAGGCGCTGCCTCACTTGAGCGCCGACTTGCATATTCGCCTCACCCACCTCGCGGATGCGCTGGAGCAGGAGCAGCAGGTCACGGACGCGCGCCGCGCACTGCAGGCGGACGATCTCAAGAAGGCGAAGGAACACGCCAAGGCGGCGCTGCGGCTCAATCCCAACCACGCGGAGGCGACGAAGATCCTCGCCAACCTGGCCGACAAGCAGAAGGCGCGCACGCCCCCACCCGCTCCGTCGCGACGCAACGAAGCGGGTTACATCAGCGTCGTCACGGATCCGCCCGCTCAGGTGTTCATCGACGATGAGCCCCGCGGCACCGCGCCGCTCGGGCGGCGCTCGCTCCCTGCGGGCACGCACAGCATCGAAGTCTCCGCACGCGGCTACGTCACGGTGGCGCGCAACGTGAAGATCGTCGCCGGCAAGGAAGCCAAGGTGAGCTTCCGCCTGGTGCAGGAGCACGAAGACCCACGCACCACGCGCGCCATCGCGCAGCTCACCGCCACGCCGCCGCAGCAGCCGGTCATGGTCGCTTCACGCCAGACCGAACCCACGGCGAGCGACACGCCCATGGACACGCCTGAGCCAGCGCCTCCGCCGACGTCGGTGCTTCCGCCTCCTCCGACGCCGGCCGCTGCTGAGCCTCCGCCTCCCAGAGCGGTGACGCCCACCGCCACGGCCGCCCAGGCTCCGCCGTCGAGCGCCGCCGCGGACGGGGACAGCCCGATCGAAAGCTGCCCGGAAGGTGCCAAGCTGATGGGCGCCGCTCCTCCTCGCGGCACCGAGCTCTTCTGCTCGCTGTCCGGCAACCAGCGGCACGGCAAGTACATGCGGTGGTACGCGAATGGGCAAAAGGCCGAAGTCGGCGAGTACCGCCAAGGAAGGAAGAACGGCCGTTGGATTGAATACTACGAGGGCGGCGGCGAACGTGACCGCTCTGAATGGCGTCGAGGCGTGAAGGGGTGGTGATGATGAGGACGCGTCTAACAGCGATCTTCACCGCTGCGGTTGCCGCCAGCGTGCTGACGGCCGCTGCGCCCGCGGCCCCTCGCGACCGAGGACCCGATGCGATCGACGTGTCCGACTACCCGCCCAAGTACAGAGACCTCTACAAGCTGGTGGAGACCCGCTGCAGCAAGTGCCACAGCTTCTCGCGCGTGGTGAGCGCGCGGCTCAAGCCGGACGACTGGAAGCTCTACGTTAAAAAGATGAGCCGCCGTCAGGGCTCCGGCATCAGCCCCGAAGTGGGCGACAAGATCTACGAGTTCCTCAAGTACCGCACCGAACGCAAAGTAAAGGCTGCGGCGGAAAAAAAGGATTGAAGATCGTCCTCGCGGTGCTTCTGGGCGCCCGCCGTAGGAGCCGGCGCAGTGCCGGGCGCGCGGCAGCTCCAAAAGATGCCTGCCTTATGGCACACGTTTGACGCCAGAAGAGGTCAATGATCTGGCCGCTTACGCGGAGTTTGTCCGAGCGCGCCGTTGGCCCACAGGCTGCCCCAATCGCCCTGGCGTCCCTGGCCGGGTAGACTGCGCTTCATGCGCGCGGTTGCACTCACTCTCGTCCTGCTCTCCGCCAGCTGCACCCGCTCCGCCGCGGTGCACGTCGTCGTTGAAGGGACGCTCATCCCCAACCAGCAGTTCGATGCACTGGTCCTGGAGATCTCCCGAACCGACAGCGGCGAGGTGCTGCAGTCGGACACCATCTCTGGCGACACGCTCAGGCTGCCCTACTCCTTCAACGTGTTCGCCGGCGCCAGCGCGCCCAAAGGGACGGAGGTGAAGGTTCTGGTGCGGACGCTGCGGCAGACAGTGCTGGTTGCCCAGGCGAGCGGGACGGGAGTGCTGAGCGACCGCGACGTCCCCATTATTACGCTCACCGTCGAGGTGTCGAGCGAAGGCGGTCCTTGCTCCGCCGACGTGCAGTGCGCTCCCTCGCTCTTCTGTCATCAAGCGAGCGGCGTCTGCACCACCGCGTGCACGAGCGATTCCGACTGCGGCGAAGGCAAGATCTGCCTCGGCATGCGCTGCTTGGGACGCCGCGCGCTCGGCGAAGATTGCTCTCGTGCCGAAGACTGTCTCTCCACATTCTGCGCGGACGGGGTCTGCTGCAACCAGGCGTGCGGCGGAGTCTGCGACGTCTGCAACGTCACGCGCGGCCAATGCACCTTAGCCCCCAACACCGCAGCCGGCACACCCAGCTGCGCGCCCTCCGCATGTTCGGGAACGAGCAGCGTCTGCGGCACCACCTGCAGCGGAACGTTGGGCTGTGCGCCCGGCTACACCTGCGCGACGAACCTCTGCACGCCCAAGGTCGACACGCTCACGGACGACTTTCAGGACAACAGCACCAACACGACGAGATGGACGGTGGTCTCTGGGACCGGCGCTGCCGCGGCGGAGACCGGCGGTCGACTGCAGCTGACGCTGACCGGCGGTACCAACTACGCGGGCTACAAGTCGGTGGAGCTCTACGATCTCACCGGCTCCGCGGCGTCCGTCGAAGTCGCCGGGGTGGGCAACCAGGCCTTGGCTTCCCAAGAGACGCGGTTGCGGCTCAATGCCAACGCCACCCAGGCCCTGGGGCTGATCATCCGGCAGAACACGGTGATCGCGTTCATTCTCAACGGCAATTACACGGACATTGGGACCTTCCCCTACTCCGCCGGCACGGTGAAATACCTGCGCATCCGCGAGGCAGGGGGCACCGTTTACTGGGAAGTCTCGCTCAACAAGACGGCGTGGACGTTCGTTGCGACTCGACCGATCGCCATGGTCCCCCTCGCGCTCACCTCCTTCTCGGTGCAGATCGACAACGGCTGCTACCAGAACGAGGCGGGACTGACGCCGATGACGCCTTCCAGCAGCGCGTTTGAAGCTTTCAATCCCTGAGTGCTATAGGCCTGAGCGCCGGAGCGGTTTCTGGCGAACGCCGGTCGCTGCAGGAAACGGGCGACGGGAGGAAAGTCCGAGCTCCACAGGGCAAGGTGCTGGCTAACGGCCAGTCGGGGTAACTCGCAGGAAAGTGCCACAGAAAATAGACCGCCCATCCCTCGCGGGGTGAGCAAGGGTGAAACGGTGCGGTAAGAGCGCACCGCGGCTTGGGTGACCAAGCCGGCACGGCAAACCCCACCTGGAGCAAGAGCCAATAGGGAAGCATCTCCGAAAGGAGAAGAGGGCGGCCCGTCCTTACGCTTCCGGGTCGCTCGCTGACGAGGCCCGTGGGTAACCACGGCCCTAGACGAATGTTCGCTGGCCTTCCGAAAGGAAGGAGACAGAACTCGGCTTATCGAAACCGCTCCGGCATTTTTCTTACATCGTCACGACGGGCAGCTGCGCCAGAAGCACGCGGTTATTGCCGTCGTGGCGCACTGCTTCGGGGTTGCTGACTTTCATTCGAGCGTCGGTCGCCGGATCCCAAAGGCCGATGAAGAGGTTGAGCGCGCGCACCGAAGCGTTGGCGGGAACGAAGACCGTGAATTCGTCCTTGATCGTCTCGCCCTTCTTCCACTGACGGGTCGGGCCACCCGCGGGCTGGTGGTCCACGTTGCTGCGCTCGACGCGACCGTCCGCGTCCTCCACGTGAACGAAGACCGCGTAGTTGATGTCGATGTCGTCGAGCACCCGGAAATAGGCGGTGACCTTCACCGGCTCGCCCGGCGCACCTTTCCCCGGAGCGAGCGTCGCGCCGGAGATCTCCACCTTGTTGTCGAGGATGGCGCCGTTGCGGATGTTGACGGGAGGGAGGTTGCTGACCAGCGCCTTTGCTCGGGTGGCGGGCGTCTCCCCTGTCGGGGCGTCGATGATGCAGCCAGCGGCCAACGGAAGAACCAGCAAGGGAAGGAAGCGAGCGCTCATAAGCGCGCGTTCTAGGCGGTTCCGCGCACGGGGCCAAGGGTGGCAATCCAGCGCGGTTGGTATAGACGGGCCGCCATGACGCTCGACTTCGTCTCGTTCGATCTCCCTCAGCTGGTGCCGCCGGAGCAGCTCCCGGTCTGGATGCCGCCCTGGGGTCCGTGGGTGGTGATCGCGGCGCTGGCGGTGGTGCTGCTGTTCGTCATCGCGCGGCTGGCCACGCGTCAGAAGGCGCCGCCCGCTGGTCGTGAAGCGAAGACCCTTCCCGTTGAGGAGCTGCTTCGCCCCAAGGTAGAGCTGCCGCCCTCGCAAGCTGAAGCGCAGAAGCTGCGCGAAGCGGACCAGGCGCGCACTGCCGCGCAAGAGCTGGCGCAAAAACGGAACGAGCTGAACCGCGCGCAAAAAGAAGCGGCGGACTCGGCCGAACGAGATCGGCTCGCCGCGGAAGCGCAGGCGGTCAAAGCGCGCGAGGAAGAAGCCAAGCGCGAAGCGTACCGGGCGGAGAAGGCCGCGGAGCGCGAGGCGAAGGATAGGCACAAGCGCGAGCAAGAAGAGTCCGTGCGGCTCGAAGAGGAAGCCAAGGAACGCGCTCGGCAAGAGGAAGAGGCCCGTCGTGCCGCCGCCGCGGAAGAAGAGCGCAAGAAGGTTCAAGCCCAAGCAGGCCAGACGCTGGCGCAGGGCCTCGACCGCACCAAGACCCAGGGTTTCATTGGCAAGCTCAACTCGTTCTTCTCCGAGCCCAAGGCGGTCGACGAGTCCGTCCTGGGGCAGCTGGAAGAGATCCTCTTCACCGCGGACATTGGCGTGAAGACCGCGTCTTCCCTGGTGGAGTTGGCGCGCGAAAAGGTCCGCAAGAACGAGCTGGCCAACGCGGACAAGATCAAGGCGGTCATTCGCAAAGAGGTTGAGCGAATCGTCGATCTGCCGTTACCGCCGTCCATACAGGGCGCGAGCAAGCCGCACGTGGTGATGGTGGTGGGCGTCAACGGCGCGGGAAAGACGACGACCATTGGCAAGCTGGCGGCGAAGAGCACCGCGCAAGGAAAGAAGGTTCTCCTCGCCGCGGGTGACACCTTCCGCGCCGCAGCCACCGAACAGCTCGACATCTGGGCGGAGCGGGCGAAAGCAGAGTTGGTGAAAGGTCCCGAGAACGGCGACCCCAGCTCCGTCATCTTCGACGCGCTGAAGAAGGCTCAGGCCGAAGGTGTTGATCTCGTCATCGCCGACACCGCCGGCCGACTTCATACCAAGGCGCCTCTGATGGAAGAGCTGAAGAAGGTGAAGCGCGTGATGGATAAGGCGCTCCCGGGGGCACCGCACGAGGTGTTGTTGGTGCTCGATTCAACGAACGGTCAGAACGCGATCGCCCAAGCCAAACAGTTCCACGAAGCAGTGGGGGTGACCTCCATCGCCCTCACCAAGTTGGACGGCACCGCCAAAGGCGGCGTGGTGATCGGCATCTGCGACGAGCTCAAGCTGCCGGTGGTCTGGGCCGGCGTAGGCGAGAAGGTCGAAGACCTTCGGCGGTTCGATCCCAAGGAGTTCGTCGCCGCGTTGTTCGACTGAGGTTTGGGGCCGCCTTAGAACGAAACGGCAGCGGGCGACTGGATCGCGGAGATCGTTCCAGCGCAGGGCTTACCGTTGCTCAACCTGCAGACGCAGTCTTCCTTGCACGCGGGAATCGCCACGTAGACGACCACGGCGGTGACGGCGACCGCGGCCCCGACGCCCACCCAGGTGTACCAACGCTGATGCCAGGGCTTGTCCTCGGTCATTGTCCGCTGAGTGACCAGTGGCGAAGGGGCCGGCGCGGAATCAGGGGCGATGGACGACACGGCTACTGGCGGCTCAGGACGAAGCGGGGTATCGGAGGAGAGCTTGAGGTTGGCGATGACCGTGTAGTCGCGCCCGGCATTGACTTGAAGGCGCGAAGCTTCGTCTGCGTAACCCTCCCGGCTGACCAGGATGTCGTGCGCACCCGGCGAGATAATCAGCTCCTGCACTGGCGTCGTTCCCACCGACTGGCCGTCCACGCGGACCTGCGCACCAGAGATGGACGCGGTGATGGTCACCACACCCGACACGGCCTCGAGCGCCGCGTTGAGCTCCGTGGTCTGCCCGGACTTGGCGCTGATGGTCCGCAGGTAATCCGAGTAGCCGGGGCGACGCACCGCAACGGCGTGCTCGCCTGGCGAAAGCTCCACCGCGCCCGCCGGAAGCGTCGCGATCTCGCGGTCATCAATGAAGAGCTTCGCGCCCTTCACACCGCCCTGAACGCGGACCAACAGCTGCGTCTTCTGCACGGTGAGCGGCGCCAACAGATCATCGTCGTCGCGAGACGGGCTGGGCCGCGTCTTGGGCTTTCGCTTGGGCGGCCGAGGCTTGGTCTTCCCAGGTGAAGCGGGGAGCGGAGACAGAATGTCGTCGTCTTGCGCGCCTGCGGGGAGCGCCAACAAAGACAGGGCGGCGAAGAGGGGCAGCGCGGCGCGAGAGGACATCGTTACGAGAGGTTAGAGATTCGCTTTGGGTCGGTCAAACGTTAGGGTCGTCCCCACGCCTGCCGTGTCTCCCTTGACTGCCCATTTCCTGCGTCGTTCCGCGGCCCTGGCGGGGCTCTGTGCCGCGCTTGCTCTGTCCCGCTGCGCACCCCGTGTCCCCCAACAGCCCGTTCCTCCAGTACCCGCGCCGCTTGGGGCCCAAGTCCCACCTGGCTGCGAGCGCGATCTCTCGGGCGATTACGTTCATGCGGAGAACCAGACCTTTCGCTACCGCGGAGGGGATGACGGACGCACCCTGACGTTGGAAATGGACCGCGTCTTTCCCGAAGCGGATGGCGGCCACGGAACACCTTCGCCCGTCGTCCGGCTGACCCGCACGCCTGAAGGCTTCGTCGGCGGCACCCACGCCCGCGTCTACGATCCGCGCGGCACGCTCTGTCCCGTGGAGTTTCAGACCTCCGTGCTCGTCTGCGACGCGCAGGGGCTTTTGCTGCGCACGGAGGTCAACACCTCGGTCGATGAGGCTTGTCGCCCTCCTCCTACCCGGTCCGCCGGACAGATGACGGAGCAGAGGCTGCTGCGGGCGCAGAGCGCGCCACGACCCTCCGCTTCTGACGCCGGGGCGCCCTGACGCACTGCGGTCGCACTTCCCGCGCACTTCAGGCGACATCCGCCCCAGTGAGCGCCTAGAGTGCCGCGCACAATGTCGCCGCTGAAGACCTCTACCCGCTGGATGTCGCTGCTCGCCGTCTCCGTGGCGTTGCTGCTCGTGCTCAGCGGCTGCCGCGAAAACCGCCTCAACGCGTTGGAAGCGTGCAAGGGCGTCCCCAACGTTCAGCCGGACAACCCGGCCGAGTGCACCAGCAACTCAGACTGCGGCGACCACTTCGCGTGCGGGACGAGCAGAGCGAGCAAAGGGCTCTCGTGCTGTCTGCGCGAGGACCGTAAGTGCACCGGCGAAGCCCAGTGCTGCCCTGGCCAGAGCTGCCCCGACGCCTCCAAGCGTTGCTTCGATCAATTCATCGCCTGCGCGGACGACGCGGAGTGCGGCAACGCGGGCGATCTCTTCTGCGAGCAGTGGACGGACAGCTACGGTACGTCCGGCCGCTGTCGCTACAGGCCGTGCGGCGAAGGAGGCAGCTGTCCCGCGAACCAGAGCTGCTTCAACGGTGAATGTCTGTCGGAGCTCCCCTGCGGCGGCGCGTGCCCCGCGGGTGAAGCGTGCGTGCCGAGCGCCGCGCGTGCGGGCCGATGCCAAGCGTTCGCCTGTCCCGCGTCCTGCGCGCCGGGCTTCATCGCGACGTTCAAGGACAGCCGCGAGGTCTGGGACACCTGCAAGCTCCCCTCGGTGGAATGCCAGTGCGCCGCGCTCCCGCCGCTCCACTCAAAGGACTTGGGGCGCTACTCGGCCATCGCCGCGGACACGACGAAGAATGAAGTGCTCGTCTCCGAGTACGACGGAGAGTTCGGCGATCTGGTCGTCGCGCGCTTCGACAGCGCCGGCAAAGCCTTGGACTTGAGCTACGTGGACGGCGTCCCCGCTTCGGGAACAGCGAAGTACCGCACGGATGGTCCACGCAAAGGGCTCACGGAGCCCGGCGAGGACGTGGGCCGCTACAGCGACATCGTCATCCGAGGAAACAACGGCTTCGTGAGCTACTACGACGTCACCAAGGGTGACCTGAAGCTGGCCACCCGCGCAGCGGACGGTACCTGGAAGAGCTTCCGCGTGGACGGCGCGCGCGGAGACGTGGGCCTGTTCACCTCGGTGGCGCTCGACTCCGACGGCTTTGTGGGCATCGCTTATTTCCAACGCGGCGCGGACGCGACGTTTGACCTGGCCAGCTGCCCGGGCGGCGCGCCTGCCGGCGACAAGTCGCTCATTACCGCGCTCAAGTTCGCGCGCGCCAAGACGGCCACGCCCTCGCAGGAGTCGGACTTCACCGTCCTCACCCTCGCCTGCCAGGCCCGGCCGCCTCCCGTCTGCGCGGGCTGCAACGGCCTTTGCG
>JBQTKE010000123.1:0-15595 GCA_052386435.1 Myxococcaceae bacterium | reverse complement strand
CGCTCGGCGATCTTCCGCAGCTCCTTAGCCTTGGCCACGGTCGTGATGATCTTCTCGTAGAGCAGCAGCGACGTGGTCAGGCTGCGCAGGAGGGTCTCCCGGTGAGCTGAGGTGCGTCCGAGCTTTCGTTTCAGCTTTCGGTGCCGCATCAGATCTCCCCGTTACCAGTCGTCGCCCTTCTTCTTGGCCAACCAGGGACCGCCAGGAATGTCGTCAAGCCTCATTCCGAAACGGAGGTTCATTCCGGTCAGGATCTCTTTGATCTCGTTCAAGGACTTACGGCCGAAGTTTTTGGTCTTGAGCATCTCGGCCTCAGTGCGCTGAACCAGATCACCACTGGTCTTGATGTTCGCCTGCTGCAGGCAGTTCGCCGAACGCACCGACAGCTCCAACTCGTCCACGGAGCGGAACAGGTTCTCGTTGAGCTTCGCCTCTTCCTTCGGCGCCTCGACCGCGACGGGCTCTTCGGTCTCATCGAAGTTGATGAAGACGGTGAGCTGCTCCTTCACGATCTTCGCCGCGTACGCCACCGCCTCCTGGGGTGAGACCGAGCCGTCGGTCCAGACTTCCAGCGCGAGACGGTCGTAGTCGGTGACCTGACCGACGCGCGCATTGGTGACCTGGTAGTTCACCTTGCGGATGGGCGAGAAGAGCGAGTCAACCGGGATGGTCCCAATCGGCGCGCCCTGGATCTTGTTGCCTACGGACGGCAGGTAGCCGCGACCACGACGGCAGGAGATCTCCATGCGGAGCTTGCCGCCCTCGGAGATGGTGCAGATGTGGTGACCCGGGTTCAGGATCTCCACCTGGTCGTCGGTGATGATGTCGCCCGCCTTCACTTCCTTGGGCCCTTCGGCCTCAATGCGGAGCGTCTTGATCTCGTTGGTGTGCATCCGAAGGAGGACTTCCTTCAGGTTGAGCACGATGTCCGTCACGTCCTCGGCGACCTCAGGGATCGTGGTGAACTCGTGGTCCACACCTTCGATCTTCACGGAGGTTATCGCCGCGCCCTGCAGCGACGAGAGGAGCACCCGGCGAAGCGAGTTGCCCAGAGTAGTGCCGAACCCACGTTCCAGCGGCTCTGCCACGAACTTACCGAAGGTGTTGGTCAGCGAGTCCTGATCGACCTCCAGGCGACGGGGCTTGATGAGGTCCCGCCAATTGCGCGCAACAAATGCCTCTGCCATGTGCTGCTCCTGCTTTCTGTACGACGTCGCGACGACGGCCACCAACGTACCCGCCCCAATGGCGGGAGGACCTTCGCCTAAGTGACAGCGGCCGATCCTTGGGAAGGATCGCCGCCCGAACTGCTTGGACTCTCCAGCGAAACCGCGCCGAAGGCGAATTACTTCGAGTACAGCTCGACGATGAGCTGCTCTTGGATCGGCATCGTGAGGTCTTCGCGGTTCGGGACAGACTTGACCGTTCCCTTGAAGGCCTTCTTGTCGACTTCAATCCACTGCGGAATGCCGCGGCGGTCGACCGTCTCAATCGCTTCCGCGATCCGGATCATCTTCTTGCTCTTGTCCGTGACCTCGATGGTCGTGCCCGGCTTGACCGCGAAGGACGGGATGTTCACCCGCTTGGCGTTCACCGTGAAGTGGCCGTGGCGCACCAGTTGGCGAGCCTCAGCGCGGGTGTCCGCGAAGCCCATGCGGAACACGACGTTGTCCAGACGGAGTTCCAGCTGCTGCAGGAGGTTCTCGCCGGTCTTGCCCTTCGCCGCGGACGCGCGGTGGTAGTAGCCGCGGAACTGGCTCTCAAGCAGGCCGTACATGCGCTTGACCTTCTGCTTCTCACGCAACTGCACGCCGTAGCCGGAGAACTTCACGCGGCCCTGGCCGTGCTGACCGGGGGGATACGGGCGGCGCTCGATCGCGCACTTGTCCGTGTAGCAGCGGTCGCCCTTCAGGTACATCTTGAGGTTCTCGCGTCGGCAGATGCGGCAGACGCTTTCGGTGTAACGAGCCAAAGTGTTTCTCCTTCGAAGGTGGTCTGGGCCGCGCTCTTCACGCAGCCTATTCGGAAAGTTAGACGCGACGGCGCTTGGCCTGACGGCAGCCGTTGTGGGGGATGGGGGTCACGTCGCGGATCAGGCTGACCTTGAGGCCGGCCGACGCGAGAGCACGCAGCGCGGACTCACGGCCAGCGCCCGGACCCTTCACCAGAACGGTCACATTCTTCAGGCCGTGCTCCATGGCCTTCGCGGCTGCGTCGCCTGCCGCCACCTGCGCGGCGAACGGGGTGGACTTGCGGCTGCCCTTGAAGCCACGGGCGCCAGCGGAAGACCAGGCCAGGACGTTCCCGGACACGTCCGAGATGGTGACGATGGTGTTGTTGAACGTCGACTGAATGTGGACGACGCCGTTCAAGACGTTCTTCTTCGTCTTGCGCTTGCCCTTCTTCGCACCCTCAGCGCCTTCCGCTGCGGGGGCGGCTGCTGCTGCCGCGGGTGCCTGTTCCTTGGTCTCTTCGGCCATGTTGGCTCAATGCTCCTGTGAGTAGGTGATCGACCTCGGGCGTTCAGTGCGCCGAGGCAGGGGTGAGGGGTTTAACGGGGCGCCGGTGCCGCCGGCTTGGCGCGAACGATGCCTCGCTTGGGACCCTTGCGGGTCCGCGCGTTGGTGTGGGTGCGCTGACCGCGGACCGGGAGGCCCTTGCGGTGACGGAGGCCGCGATGGCAACCGAGGTCCATCAGGCGCTTGATGTTCATCGTCACTTCGCGGCGAAGATCGCCTTCGACCTTGTAGTCGGCTTCGATGACCTCGCGGATCTTGCGGGACTGGTCCTCGTTGAGGTCCTTGGTCCGAGTGACGAGGGCAATCCCCGCCTTCTCGCAGATGTCCTTCGCGGACTTCTTGCCGATTCCGTAGATGTACTGGAGGGAGATCACGACCCGCTTAGCGGGCGGAAGGTCTACACCGGAGATACGAGCCATCTGCTTCGATTCCTTTGCTGGAGTTGGTCTGGAGCCAAGAGGACCAGTTTGGTCCGACTTAGCCCTGGCGCTGCTTGTGACGGGGGTTCGCCGAGCAAATAACCCGGACAACGCCCTTGCGGCGGAGCACCTTGCACTTGTCACAGATCTTCTTCACCGACGCGCGAACCTTCATGTCTCGTTCCTTCTGAAACTTCGTTCTTAAAGTTCTGAGGCTGCTTGAAAAGCGCGCCGGCTACTTAGCGCGGTAGGTGATGCGTCCACGGGTGAGGTCGTAAGGCGAGAGCTCCACCTTGACCTTGTCGCCCGGGAGGATGCGGATGAAGTGCATTCGCATTTTGCCGGAGATGTGCGCAAGCACCACGTGACCCGGGCCTCCGTCCAGCTTCACCCGGAACATCGCATTGGGGAGCGGTTCCATTACCGTCCCCTCGACTTCAATGGCGTCGTCCTTCGGCAATCAAACTCCCGTCATTACTGCGGTTCGAATATAGAAAGCGGCGCGGGATAGCACTTCACCTGTCGCAGCGCAATAGCATCCTGTGCAACTTCCGGGACGTCCAACCTAACCCGCTAGATTTCTTCACCGGGCTGATGACCGGGTCAACACTTCAGGCGCGCCTTCGGTAATCAGGATCGTGTGCTCGAAGTGCGCCGAAAGATTTCGATCCAAGGTCACCGCGGTCCAGTCGTCGTCCAACACTTCGACCTGGTGGGTGCCCGCGTTCACCATCGGCTCCACCGCCAACACCATTCCGGGCATCAACCTCATCCCGGTCCCCGCCTTTCCATAATTGGGGACCTGCGGTTTTTCATGGAGCCGTTTGCCAATGCCATGTCCCACGAAATCTCGGACGACCGAGAAGCCGCGCGGTTCCACCGTCTGCTGGATCGCGTGACCAATGTCCCCAATCCGGTTTCCCGCCACCATCGCGGCAATGGCCGCGTTCAGCGCGTCCCGGGTCGCGTCGACCAGCGCCAGCGCCTGCGCCGTCACCTTCCCCACCGGCACCGTGCGGGCGGAGTCCCCGAAGTAGCCGCGGAAGACCACGCCGAAGTCGAGCTTCATCAAGTCGCCTTCGACCAACTTCCGCTTCTTCGAAGGGATGCCGTGCACCACCTCGTTATTGAGCGACGCGCAGAGGCAGCAGGGGAACTTGTTGTAGCCCTTGAACGCCGGCTTGGCGCCATTGCGGTAGATCAAGCTCTCCGACAGTTGGTCGAGATCCCAGGTGCTGACGCCCGGAGCCACGGCTTTCTCCAGCGCATCCAGGATGTCGCTGACGATGCGCCCCGCTTCACGCATCAGGGAGATCTCTCCCTCGGTCTTGAGCTCAACGTCCGACATGGCTCGTTTTTCTAACGCTAACGCGCGCGAGCCCGTGGGGCACTCCCGCTGAAGCTCAGCGCGCCAATCCCTTATTCTGCAGCTGGGTCTTCAACTCGGCGTAGATGCCTTCCGGGCTGCCCACGCCATCCAGGGTCACCAGCAGCCTCTTCTGCTCGTAGTGCGCCTTCAGAGGAGCGGTGTCCTTCAAATAGACTTCCTGCCGCTTGCGCGCCTTCTCCGGCGCGTCATCCGGACGCTGAAGCAAAGCGGTGTTGTCCTTGTCGCAGAACCCGGCCTTCTGCGGCGGGTTCGAGGTGACGTGGTAGATGGTCCCGCAGCTCGGGCAACTGCGTCGGCCCGACTGGCGCTCAATCAGCTGCTCGAGCGGAACTTCGAACGACACGACCAGATCCACCTTCCGCCCCGCCTTGGCCAGCATCTTGTCCAACGCATCCGCCTGGGGAAGCGTGCGCGGAAAGCCGTCCAGCACGAAGCCGTCCTTGGCGTCAGGCTCCTTGAGACGCTCCTCGATGATGCCCACCACCAGATCATCCGGGACGAGCGCGCCCGACTCCATCAGCGGCTTGGCCTTCCGGCCCAGTTCAGTGCCGTTCGACACCGCTGCTCGCAAGATGTCGCCCGTGGAGATCTGCGGCGCCCTGAAGTCCGCGTACAACTTCTTCGCCTGGGTGCCTTTGCCAGCACCCGGCGGACCCAAAAGGATGAGGTTCATGTCCGGTCCCCCGTTTCTCTCGGAATGGCGCTCAACGCCGTTACGCCGCCACCCGGACGCGACCGCGAATCTTCGGACCGCGCGGACCTGCGAAGCCTTCGTAGTTGCGGCTGATCAGGTGACCTTCGATCTGCTGAACAGTGTCGAGCGCCACGCCGACCACGATGAGCAGCGCGGTGCCACCGAACTGGAAGTTCACCCCGACGTTGGTGCTCACGATCTGCGGGATGATGCAGATGAGGCCCAGGTACAGAGCCCCACCGAAGGTGATCCGATTGAGGATTCGCTCTATGAACTCCGCGGTCTGACGTCCGGGGCGAATGCCGGGAATGTAGCCACCCTGTTTCTTGATGTTGTCCGCCACGTCGTCCGGGCGGAAGGTCAGCGACGTATAGAAGTACGCGAAGAAGACGATCAGCAACACGAAGATGCCGTCGCGAATCCAGATGTTCCTGTTGAGCGCCTCTTCCACCGAAGCCATGAACGGTAGGAAGCCGCGCAGAGTGGATGGAAAGGACAGCAGCGCACTGGCAAAGATGGGCGGGATCACGCCCGCACCGTTCACCTTCATGGGGAAGTACGTCGCCTGGCCGGCGAACATCTGTCGTCCCGCCATCCGCTTGGCGTACTGCACGGGGATTCGCCGCATCCCGCGCTCGATGTACACAACCATGCCCACGATCAGGACCATGAAGGCCAGCAGGCCTAGAGCCACTCCAATTTCCGTATTGCCCTGACGCACGCCCGTCCACAGCCGGTTCGCTGCGGGGGGGATACCGGCCACGATGCCCGCGAAGATGATCAGCGAGATGCCGTTGCCAATGCCGCGCTCGGTGATTCGCTCACCCAGCCACATGATGAAGGCGGTGCCTGCAGTGAGGGTGATGATGGTCATCACCATGAACCAAGGACCCGGGTTCAAAACCACGATGGACTCAATGTCCAACTTGCCGCCGGACGCATCTCCGCGGCCCAAGCTGGTCAGGTAGCGCGCAATCGCGAAGCCCTGAATGACGGAAAGAACGATCGAGCCGTAGCGCGTGTACTGATTGAGCTTCTGCCGGCCCCCTGCCCCTTCCTTCTGCAGCCGCTCCAAGGATGGGACGACGACGGCCAAGAGCTGCATGATGATGGAGGCAGACACGTACGGCATAATGCCCAAGCCGAAGATCGACATCTGCTCGAGCGCGCCGCCGGAGAACATGTTGAACAGCGAGACCAGGCCTCCGGAGGCCTTCTGCTGTTCCATGAAGTTGTTCATCGCTGCCCGGTCGACCCCCGGGGTGGTGACGAAGATTCCGACTCGGTACACCGCGAGCAGCACAAGCGTGTACGCCAGACGGGCGCGAAGCTCGGCGACTCGGAAGACGTTGGCGATCGCGTTCAGTGCCACGGGTTGCCCTTCCTTTGAGCGGCAGCAACAAAAAGACAGCGCCCCCTCCTTCATCAAGTGAAGAGGGGGCGCGAAACACTACTCCACCAAAGAACATCGCGCGAGCGGGAGCACCACTTCGACCGGCCCTGGGAGCACCCTCGGCCCGCACGGATTCATCAGGGTTGCGCAGCCGGCTTCCGCTCGGCCCTAACGCCCTTGCCCGAGTGCGCCTTGCTGGCCGACTCCGGTTTGTGCGCGCGCATGGGGACCAGCTCCACAGTCCCACCCGCCTTCTCCAGTGCATCCTTCGCGCCGGCGGAGAAGCGGTGCGCCTTCACGGTCAGCTTCTTGGAGAGCTTGCCGCTGCCGAGCACTTTCACGCCATCCCAGCGACCCTTGACGATCCCCTTCTCACGAAGCGACGCCTCGTCCACAACGGCGCCTGCGGAGAACTTCTCCAGGGAAGACAGGTTCACCGGAGCGAACACCGTGCGGTTGGGAGAGGTGAAGCCGAACTTCGGCAACCGGCGCTGCAGCGGACTCTGGCCGCCTTCGAAACCTTCGAAGTGCATGTTACCGGAACGGGCCTTCTGGCCCTTGCCGCCGCGGCCTGCCGTCTTACCGAGACCGGAGCCTTGGCCACGACCCACCCGCTTCTTGCGGTGGCGCGACTTGCGCGGAGCCTTGAGCGTATTGAGAGTCACCATAATCTTTTCCTTTTAGGCGCCTACAGCTTCGCCGCCTTGGCGCGGGAGAGATCCCGCTGAACAATCTTGCGCGGCTTGCGGCGCGCCTTCGCCTTCGGCTCGTCCTTGACGATCTCGTGAGCGACCAGGTGCTTCACCTTGAACACCATGCCGCGGATCGCCGGCGTGTCCTTGAGGAGCCGCTCCTGACCAAACTTCCGAAGTCCCAGCCCCGCGATGGTGCGCAACTGCGTGTCCGACGCACCAGCAAAGCTCTTCACCAACTTGATCTTGAGACCCATGGTGCTTAACCCCTCGCCTCGGCCTGCTTGCCGACGTTCAGCTCGCGGCCGCGCAGACGAGACACCTGCTCCACTGAGCGGAGACTCTTCAGGCCGGCCACGGTCGCCTTGAGCACGTTGTGGGGGTTTCGCGATCCCTGGCTTTTGGTCAGGATGTTGCGGATACCCGCGCGCTCCAGCACCGCACGAACCGTCTTACCGGCAATGACGCCCGTACCTTCGCTGGCCGGCTTGAGCAGCACCCATCCAGCGCCGAAGTGACCCAGCACCTCGTGGGGAATGGTGTGGCCCACCAGAGGAACCTTGAACAGGTTCTTCTTGGCGTTCTCGCCGCCCTTGCGGATGGCTTCCGGAACTTCATTCGCCTTGCCCAGACCGACGCCGACATGGCCGTTGCCGTCGCCGACGACGACGAGCGCGGCGAACGAGAACCGCCGACCACCCTTCACGACCTTGGCGACGCGGTTGATGTTCACGACTTCATCGACGAGGTCGAGGTCGTTTGGATTGATTGGAGTTGCCAAAGGAAAATCCCTTTCAAAAAACCTAGAACTTAAGCCCGGCCTCACGTGCTGAATCCGCAACCGCGGCGATGCGCCCGTGATACGGGAAGCCATTGCGGTCGAACACCACCGCGTCCACTTTCGCCGCCTTGCACTTCTCCGCGATCAACTTGCCCACGCGCTTGGCGTCCGCCTTCTTGTCGCCCTCGTCCTTCCCCTTGAGCTCTTTGGAGAGCGAGGAGGCAAAGGCGACGGTCTGGCCCTTCGCATCGTCCACGACCTGCGCGTAGACGTGCTTGAGGCTCTTGTAGACAGATAAGCGCGGGCGCTCCGTTGTACCGGAGAGCTTCTTGCGGATGCGTTCCTTCCTCTTGAGACGCGAATCGAGCTTCGACATGGCTTCCTTCCGTTTCCTTCCGCGAGCGATGGGGCCTTCCACTCTCGGATGAACGCCTGACCCAAAAGAGCCCGGCGGGGTTGTGGCACAAGAGCTTAGGCGGTACCGGTCTTGCCTTCCTTACGACGCACGCGCTCTTCCGTGTACTTGATACCCTTGCCCTTATACGGCTCGGGCGGGCGCAGCGCGCGGATCTTCACCGCGGTGGCGCCCAGGGTTTCCCGGTTCACCGACCGCAGGGTCAGATCCAGCGTGGGAAGAGACTCTTCGGTGCGGGCAACCTTGCCCACTTCCGCGGTCACGCCTTCCGGAAGGTTGAAGACCACCGGGTGCGAGAAGCCGAGCGAGAAGTGGATCTGCTTGCCCTTCACTTCGGCGCGAAAACCGACGCCGCGGATCGCCAAACCACGCTCCCAACCCGTGGCCACGCCCTTCGCCGCGTTGGCGAGGATGGCTCGAGTGAGGCCGTGCAGCGACTTAATGCGGCGGTCCTCGTTCGGGCGAACGAGAACCATCTCGTTCCCCTTCACCTCGACCTTGATCTCCGTACTGGGAAGCGGCACGTCCAGCTTGCCCTTGGGACCTTCGAACTTGACGATCTGCTTCGCTGCGTCAACGGTCACCTTGACCTTGTCCGCGAGCTTGATGGGGAGTTTTCCAATTCGACTCATAAGAGACCTCGTCGTTCTTTCGTTCGGCGACCGTTAGTAGACGGTGCAGATGAGCTCGCCGCCGACGTTCTGTTTCCGCGCCTCAGTATCGACGAGGACGCCCCTGGACGTAGAAAGGATGGAAATACCCAGGCCACCCAGGACGCGCGGAATGTCGCGGACCGGGACGTAACGGCGCAGGCCAGGCTTGGAGACGCGCTTGATGCCGGTGAGAACCGGCTGACGATCCGGGCCGTACTTCAGGGTGACCGAGATCTCAGCTTGCGGCTTGGTGTCGTGCTGGGTGTATTCGGCGACGAAACCTTCGGCCTTCAGCACTTTGATTACCTCGAGCTTGAGCCTCGAGGCGGGAATGACGACCTTGTCGTGCCGCGCGCGGGAGGCGTTGCGCAGGCGGGTCAGCAAGTCGCCAACAGGATCATTGACCGGCATGAAATTTCACTGCCTTCACGGGGGAGACATCCCCCTTATGAGGTCCGCCGCGCCTTCCGAGCCCATCCCGGTGGTTCGCCACGGCCCTGTTCTGCGTACCGCGAGCTGCCAAAGACCCTGGGCTACCAGGAACTCTTGGTCAAGCCGGTGATTTCACCGGCGAGCGCCCGCTTGCGCAGGCAGATACGACACATCTTGAACTTCCGCAAAAACGCGCGGGGACGTCCGCACAGCGGGCACCGGTTGTATTGGCGAACCGCGAACTTCGGCTTCCGTTTCGCCTGAGCAATCTTTGAAAGCTTGGCCACGAGAAATTCTCCTTACTGCCGGAAAGGCATGCCGAACTGGCGCAAGAGGCCGCGTCCGTGCTCGTCGTTCTTCGCCGTCGTGACGAAGCTGATGTTGAGACCCTTCACCTTCTCAATCGAGTCGTAGTTGATCTCGGGGAAGATGATCTGCTCGCGCACGCCGAGGGTGTAGTTGCCGCGCCCGTCAAACGCCTTCGCGGAGACACCCTTGAAGTCACGCACGCGCGGGAGCGCGACGTTGATGAGGCGGTCCAAAAATTCATACATGCGGGCGTTGCGGAGGGTGACTGCGGCGCCAATCGCCTGCCCCTGGCGGAGCTTGAAGTTCGCGATCGACTTACGCGCGCGGGTGATGACCGGCTTCTGACCGGTGATCGCGGCCAATTGCTCCACCGCCGACTCGAGGATCTTGTTGTTGGCGAGCGCTTCGCCCAAGCCCATGTTGACGACGATCTTCTCCAGCCGGGGAACCTCGTTCGGGTTCTTGAGGCTGAGCTCTTTCATCAGAGCGGGGACGATCTCTTTGCGGTAGCGCGCCTTCAGCCGCGCCGGCTTCGCTTCGAGCCCCTCTTCGATATTCGCCGCGAAGCCCACCTTCTTGGCCTCTTCCTTCTTGCCACCCTTGCGAGCGGCCTTCTTCGCGGCTGCCGCGGCCTTAGCCGCTGCGATCTCATCCGCGCTCGGAGTCTTCTTCTCGTCAGCCATCGTTCGTTCCTCTGCGTCGGCAAAGTGTGGAGAATCCCCTTCGCCGATCAGTGATGTTCAAAGCGGTCTCTATCAAAAAGCGAAAAAGGCGCGCCGTCATGCCCCAGACGCCCGGGCTAGTCAATCGTCGCGTCGCACTTCTTGCAGAAGCGCTTCTTCTTGTCTCCGTCCGCCTTCACGCCCACGCGGGTGGCCGCATCACACTTCGGGCACACCAGCGCAACGGAAGCGAGAGCGATCGTGCCGGCCTTTTCGATGATGCCGCCTTCCGGATTCGCCCGATCACGGCCCTTCTTCACGTGCTTCTTGACGAGGCGCAGGCCTTCGACTTGAAGGCGATTCGCCTCCCGGTTGATGCTGATGATCTTGCCGCGCTTGGAGGCCTTGGCCGCCGTACGCTCGGCGCCCTTCATGACCTCTACCGTGTCTCCAACTTTGAGCTTCTCCATCTTGATTCTCCGAAAAAGCCTCGAAGGCTTTAGAGCACTTCCGGCGCCAGCGAGATGATCTTCATGAACTTTCGCGCGCGCAGCTCACGGGCAACCGGCCCAAAGATACGGGTGCCAATGGGCTCCATGTCCTTGTTGATGAGGACCGCGGCGTTGCCGTCGAACTTGATGTAGCTGCCGTCCGCGCGGCCAATCTCGCGCTTGGTGCGAACGATCACGGCCTTGGCCACATCGCCCTTCTTCACCTTGGTGTTGGGGAGCGCCTCTTTAATTGACACGACGATGACGTCGCCAATCGAGGCGTACTTGCGCTTGCTGCCGCCCAGCACCTTGATGCAGTAGACCTTCTTCGCGCCGGAGTTGTCAGCGACATCCAGGGCGCTCGTCGTTTGAATCATGGGTTCGTTCTCCGTGAGGCCAGAAGGCCTTAGACCTTCGCCGCGCGTTCCAGGACTTCCACCACCCGCCAACGCTTGTCCTTGGACGTCGGCCGCGTCTCTGCGATGCGGACCTTGTCACCCTCATTGAGCGTGACCTTCTTCGGGTAGTCGTGATCTTCGACGTGCGCCTTGTACTTCTCGCGCCGGTTCATGATCTTTCCGTACTTCGCGTGCGAAGTACGGCGCTTGACGGTGACCACCACCGTCTTCTGCATCATGTTCGAGGTCACCACGCCAGTCCGGACCTTGGGGCGGCCACGGGATTCGGTTTCGGTGGAGGTTGGGGTCGCGTCAGCCATGTGTTCGTCTCGTTTGGCGTTAAAGGGTTAGGCCTTCTTCTCGGCCTGGTTCTTCTTTTGGGTGAGGACAGTGAGGACCCGCGCCAGATCGCGCCGGTGGGTGGTGCGCTCGGACGGGTTGTCCAGCGTGCCGGTCCGCAGTTTAAGCTGATCCTGGAACAGGGTGTCGCGGAGCTCCGCGGCGCGCCGGTTCAGGTCATCCACCGTCAGATCGTTCAGTTCTTTCGCAGTCGCCATGTCACGTCACCTGATTACGTCCTGAAGAAAAGTTTAGAGACCCATCTGGTCGCGGTGGACGATCTTCGTCAGCACCGGCAGCTTCGCCTGGGCCAGCTTGAACGCGCCCTTCGCGACGTCCGCGCTCATGCCGTCCATCTCGTACAGGATGCGACCCGGCTTCACGACAGCGACGTAGTACTCCACGCCGCCCTTGCCGGTACCCATCCGGGTTTCCGCCGGCTTCTTGGTGATGGGCTTGTCCGGGAACACCCGGATCCAGACCTTGCCACCGCGCTTGATGAAGCGGGTCATGGCGATGCGCGCCGCTTCAATCTGACGGGAGGTGATCCAGCCAGGCTGCAGGGACATGAGGCCAAACTCGCCAAAGGTCAGCTTGTTGCCGCGGAGTGCCTTCCCCGGCATGCGGCCCTTCTGCATCTTGCGGTACTTGGTTCGAGCGGGCTGAAGCATGGGTACGTCCTTCGGCGAGAGGCGAATGCCTCCCGGGAGTTTTGGTTTAGCGGTTGAGCTGCGGCGGCGGTTGATTGCCCTTGGTCGGCAGGACTTCGCCTTTGCAGATCCAGACCTTGCAGCCGATCTTTCCGTAAGTGGTCTTAGCCTCGGCGAAGCCGTAGTCAATGTCCGCGCGCAGCGTGTGGAGGGGAACGCGACCGTCGCGATACCACTCATCGCGGCTCATCTCCGCGCCACCGAGACGGCCGGAGCAGGCCACGCGGATGCCCTTGGCACCGAACTTCATCGCCGTCTGCAGCGACTTCTTCATGGCCCGGCGGAACGCGATGCGGCGCTCCAGCTGGGTGGCGATGTTCTCCGCCACGAGCTGCGCGTCCACTTCGGCCTTCCGGACTTCAACGATGTTGAGGAAGACCTCGTTCTTGGTGAACTTCTGGAGGTCCTTCTTCACGGTCTCAATGCCCGCGCCGCGCTTGCCGATGACGATGCCCGGACGAGCAGTGTGGACGTTGACCTTGACCTTGTTCGCCGCACGCTCGATCTCCACCTTGGAGACGCCTGCGTGGTTCAGCGTCTTCTTGACGAACTCGCGGATCGCGATGTCCTCATGAAGCCACAGGGCGTAATTCTTCTCCTCGTACCACTTGGAGTCCCAGGTCTTGATGATCCCGAGGCGGAAGCCAATCGGATGAACTTTCTGGCCCAACGTGTCTCTCCTTAAAGAGTGGTGCGGTTACTTTCGCTTGCCTTCAGCGAGCACCACGTGAACGTGGCTGGATTTCTTATGGACCGGCGTGGCCCGACCCATCGCGCGCGGCATGAAGCGCCGAGCGGTCTTGGCCTGGTCGACCGAGATGGTCTTGACGTAGAGCGTGTCGACGTCGATTTCGCCCTTCGAGAGATCGGTCGCGTTGGCGACAGCGCTCTTAATGAGCTTTGCGAGCGGTTCGGACGCTCCACGCGGGGTGTAGCGCAGGATGTTCAGCGCCGCGCCCACATGCTTGCCGCGCACCAGGTCCGCGACGACCGACAGCTTGCGCGGCGCCATCCGGAAGTTCCGGAGGTGGGCCTCGGAGGCCTTCTTGATCTCTTGCTGCTGCGAAGCCATGTCACTTCTCCTTCGAAGTCAAAAACGCAGGACCCTTACTTCCCTGCAGGGGCCTTGGCGACTTTCTTCTCCGCCGAGTGGCCATGGAACGTCCGGGTGGGCGAGAACTCGCCGAGCTTGTGACCGACCATGTTCTCGGTGACGAAGACCGGGATGAACTTCCGGCCGTTGTGCACCGCGAACGTGTGACCCACGAACTCCGGGAGGATGGTCGAACGACGCGACCAGGTCTTGACGACCTTCTTGGCGCTCGCCTTGAGCATGTCCTCCACCTTCTTGAGGAGGTGCTTGTCGACGAAAGGACCCTTCTTGATTGAGCGTGCCATTGAGAGACTCCCTTACTGGCTGCGGACGCCCTGGCGGCGACCAGAAACGATGAACTTGTCAGTGCGCTTGTTGGTGCGGGTCGTAAGGCCCTTGGTCTTCTTGCCCCACGGCGACACCGGGTGCGGATTACCTTGACCGGACTTGCCTTCGCCACCACCGTGCGGGTGATCGACCGGGTTCATGGCCAGACCACGGACCGTCGGGCGGATGCCCAACCAACGGGTCTTACCAGCCTTGCCGATCCGGATGATCTCGTGGTCGATGTTGCCCAGCTGGCCAACCGTCGCGCGGCACTCGATCTGGACCTTGCGAACCGCCCCAGAGGGGAGACGAACCTGGGCGTACTCGCCTTCCTTCGCCATCAGCTGGCCCCAGCTGCCGGCAGAGCGAATCACCTGCGCGCCACGGCCGGGCTTCAGCTCCACGTTGTGGATGACCGTCCCGCCCGGGATGTTGAGCAGCGGTAGCGAGTTGCCCGGGCGAATGTCCGCCTCAGGTCCCGCGTGCAACACGTCGCCCACCGCGATGCCAACGGGCGCGAGGATGTAGCGCTTCTCGCCGTCCGCGTAGTGCAGGAGCGCGAGGTTCGCGGTGCGGTTCGGGTCGTATTCCACGGCCGCGACCTTCGCCGGAACGCCGTCTTTGTCCCGACGCTTGAAGTCGATGACGCGGTAGCGGCGCTTGTGACCACCACCCTGGTGACGACGGGTGATGTGACCGTGAACGTTACGGCCACCGGAGCGCTTGATGGATTCGGTGAGCTTCTTCTCGGGCGTCGACTTGGTGAGGTCCGAAAAGTCCGAGACCGTCATCAGACGGCGGGCTGCGGAGGTCGGCTTGAACTTTTTGATTCCCATCTGGAGATCCCTTCAGGAGTCGAATGGAGCAACGCGGCTTTAGGCCGCACCGCCCTCGAAGAGCTCGATCTTGTCGCCCTCTTTCAGGGTGACGATCGCCTTCTTGTAGTTGGGACGCTTGCCCATGGACCGACCCACCCGCTTCGTCTTGCCGCGGATGATGTGGGTGCGGACGGCCTCGACAGTGACCTTGAACTGGGTCTCCACCGCGCGGGACACATCGATCTTCGTGGCCTGACGATCCACGACGAAGGAGTATTGCCGGAGCTTCTCGCGGGCCTGGTCCAACTTCTCGGTGATCAACGGCCCCTTGATGACGTGGCTGAGGTTCATTGGAGGCTGCCCTCAAGCGCCTTGGCGGCGGACTGGGTGATAACCAAGGTCTTGCGCTTCAGGAGCGACTCGAGGTTGAGCCCCTCGGGAGGAAGCACGTCGAACTTGGCGAGGTTGCGAACGGCCAGGTGGAGGTGCTCGTTGTCCTTCACGTCCACCACCAGCGCGTCGGTCAGCTTTAGGCGCTTGGTCAAGGTCTCGAACGCAACCTTGGACTTGCGGCCGTCCAGCTTGAAGCTGTCGAGGATGACCAGTGCCTTGTCCTTCGCCTTCAGGGACAGCGCCGCACGGAGCGCACCCCGGCGAACTTTGCGAGGCGGCCGGTAGGTGTAGTCGCGAGGCTTGGGGCCCATGGCCTTGCCGCCGCCCACCCAGTGGGAAGCGCGAATGGAGCCCTGACGCGCGCGGCCGGTGCCCTTTTGCTTCCAAGGCTTCTTGCCGCCGCCGGAGACCAGCGAGCTGTTCTTAACCGCGACCGTACCGGCCCGGCGGTTGATCTGCTGCATCTTGGCCACTTCGTAGAGCAGGTGCTCATTCGCTTCGGCCGCGAAGACAGCGTCAGCGAGATCCAGCTCACCGACCTTCTTCAAATCTAGATTGACGATGTCGAACTTGGCCATGGCTAGCTCTTAATCTCCACGTCGACGCCGGCGGACAGGTCCAGCTTCATCAACGCGTCAAGCGTCTGCTGGGTGGGCTCGAGGATGTC
>JBQTKE010000122.1:0-2226 GCA_052386435.1 Myxococcaceae bacterium | reverse complement strand
GCCGTGCGCTTTGTGCAGCTCCAACTCGGCAGGGGTCGCGGATACGTAGACGGCCTGCGACACAAGCTTTCCGAACTCGTTGAAATTGAGCGGCCGGTTGTCGATCGCGGACTCCAACCGAAACCCGAAGTCGACCAGCGTCTCCTTGCGAGATCGATCGCCTCGGTACATCGCGCCGATCTGCGGGACCGTCTGGTGGCTCTCGTCGATCATGACGAGCAAGTTCTTGGGGAAGTAGTCGATGAGACACGGCGGTGCTTCACCCGCCGCGCGGCCAGAGAGGTGGCGCGAGTAGTTCTCGATGCCGTTGCAGAACCCCAGCTGCTCCATCATCTCCAGGTCGAACATCGTGCGCTGTTCCAACCGCTGCGCTTCGACCAGCTTGTTCTGCGAACGCAGCAACTGAAGACGGTCAGACAGCTCCACCCGGATGTTGTCGATCGCGCGGCGCCGCTGCTCCGGCTCAGTGACGTAGTGGCTGCCCGGGAAGATGACGATCTTGGGGAGCTCGGTGAGCTGTTGACCGCGCAGCGGATCGAACTCGGAGATGCGCTCGACGGTGTCACCAAAAAACTCGATCCGCAGCGCGCGGTCCTCTTCGTAAACGGGGAAGACCTCCACCGTGTCGCCGCGCACGCGAAAAGTCCCGCGGTGAAAGTCGGCGTCGTTGCGTTCGTACTGACAGTCGACCAGCTGGCGCAGCAGTTTGTTGCGGCCCAGCTCCGAGCCCTTCTCCAAGCGGACCGCCATGTCCACGTACACGCGCGCCATGCCCAGGCCGTAGATGCACGAGACCGACGCGACGATCAGCACGTCGTCACGCGTGCGCAGCGAGTGCGTGGCCGAGTGGCGCATGCGCTCGATCTCGTCGTTGATGGAAGAGTCTTTCTCGATGTACGTGTCCGACGACGGCACGTACGCCTCCGGCTGGTAGTAGTCGTAGTAGCTGACGAAGTACTCGACCGCGTTCTCCGGAAAGAGCTCCTTGAACTCACCGTAGAGCTGCGCGGCCAACGTCTTGTTGTGGGCGATGACCAGCGTTGGACGGTTTACGTTGGCCACCACGTTGGCCATGGTGAACGTCTTGCCGGATCCAGTGACGCCGAGCAGGACCTGCGCCGGATCGCCGCGCATCACCCCTTCGGTGAGCTCAGCAATGGCGCGCGGTTGGTCCCCTTGAGGCTGGTAGTCGCTGATGAGCTTGAACACCGACATGACCGACTTCTTTAACACCCACGTCTAAGGTTTGCCTTCCAGCGCGCGCAGGCGGGCAGCCTCGAATTCGTCGCCTTTCTTCCAAGTCGGCATCGCGTCAGCGTTGGCAACCCGAATGGCCAGCTGGAAGTAGAGCTGAGCGTCTTCCACGGCGCCGCTGAGATCCCAAGCCGGCGTCACGTCGTCCGACGTCTGGTGGTAGTGCTTTTTCTCCCAGAGCTCGCGCTGTTCTTTGCCCCATTGCTCAGGCCGGTCGACGAAGTCCATCCCGCTGCCGAAGTACGCGGAGGGCACCCCCACCTTGGCGAAGTTGAACTGGTCCGAACGGTAGAAGAAGCCGCGGTCAGAGAGCTGGTCCGGCTTCACCGTGCGGTTCTGGGCCGTCGCCAACGCGGTGATAATCGGATCCAGTGACGACTTCCCCAGCCCAATCACGGTGAGATCGCGCGTGCGTCCCCAGATGTTGATGCCGTCGATGTTGATGTCCGCGGCGAGCGCGCCCAGCGGGGCCGGCGGATGCTCGGAGAGAAACTCTGAACCCAGCAGCCCCTGCTCCTCCCCCGCAAGCGCAGCGAAAAGCACGGTGCGACGTGGTCGCCCGGGCAGAGAAGTCACCGCGCGGGCGACCGCGAGCATCGTCGCGACGCCGGACGCGTTGTCCACCGCGCCGTTGTAGATCTCCGACCCTTTCCGACCAAGGTGATCGTGGTGGGCGGTCAGCATCACCATTTGGGGCGAGAGCTTCGAGTCCCGTCCGGGCAGCTTGCCGAGCACGTTCGCGGTCTGCGCCCGATGAATCGCCGTCTTGAACTCGGTGGTCAGCCGAATGCCCAAAGGCACAGGCTTGAAGTCGCGCTTCTCCGCCGCGGCTCGAAGTGCATTGAGGTCCTTGCCTGCCAACCCCAACAGCTTCTTCGTCGCGTCCTCGGTGGTCCACGCCTTCACCTGCAGGCGGGGCTCGCTTCCCGACTGAGGCAGCTCGAACTGCTCGCCCGTCCACGAGCTCTGCAC
>JBQTKE010000121.1:0-2108 GCA_052386435.1 Myxococcaceae bacterium | reverse complement strand
GTCCGTCTGAACACGCCCCGATCGAAGTGCCGAATCCACCGCCTCCCGGATCGCTTCCGTCCACGAAGCCGGGCTGTCCAGATCGATCACCGCTTGATTCGCAATGAGGGAAGGACCGACTGACATTGGGGGCATCCTACGGCTTCTTGCTCGGCAGGAGTTCCATGATGAACCGCCCTCGCCCCTTCCGAGCGGTTCCCGAACCTTGGTCGCTCCGAGAGGGATTGATCAGCATTGACGGCGTCCGCCCGCGGTGTCAGACGTCCGGCACGATGGCTCGTGAAATTGGATTGGACCCGAGGATTTGGGCGGATCCGGAGTTCTGCGCGCTCTCTGTCGAAGAGCGGCTGGCCTGGATCAGCTTCATCGCCGAGGCGGAGGACACGCCCTTCGCCGACGGCATTCGGAAGATCGATCGAAACTTGGCGCTCACCCTCTTCCACCGGCTGAAGGCGAAGGGGCTGGTCAGCGTGCCTCCTGGCAGGGATCGCAGCCAGCAGTCGTGAGAGCACCCCGTTCAGGTCGGCCCTGGCGCTGCGCCGTGGGGCGGAGGCTCTGACTGGTGGGGCGAGGGAACGAGCTGAAGGTGACGATGTTCGCCCCAACTCACGAACAGGTCTGAAGCCACGTGCGAACGCGCGGTGGCAACACTTGTTCGGACTCCCGGCAGAAGCGCAGCAGCTCGGCCGTTTCAATGACGGTCGTGCAGGACCTGTCCCCGACGTACTTCCCCGATGTGGCGTAGGCGAACGCGTCGAGACCATTCGCCGCCGCGCTCCGCAGCGCGTCGAGGTCCACAGGGGTTGATCCAGTCTTGACCTGCGCGATTGCACGACGACCGGTGTCTCGGTGGATTACCGTGAACTCGTACACCGGCGTGTCGCGTTTCCGCGCGCGGGGTAGCACCACGTAGCCGTGGACAACCTGCAACCAGACGTAGACGAGATCCTCTACGTCATGCGGGTCGAGAAGACGCGTGAGGATCTCCTCCCCGGCCATCCCGAGCCTCCTTGGTGGGCGTCCGTGAATCTGCTCCCAGAGACAGAACGTGTACTTGCGAGCCCCGTCATCACGAACGCGACAGAAACACTCCGCCCTTCCAACGAAGCACCGAATGACCCCGCCGGGAACATCGAGATCGTTGATGGGGTGTGGCGCCCAATCGACAGTCCGGACTTGATGCACGTCGACAGCGGTTGCGGCAGCGCTCAGGTCGTACCGATATGGACCTGTTATCTGTCCGAGGAGATACCGACCACTGGTGTCGCGTGTCCAGACGAAGTCGCCGAGTTCAATCTCGGTCCCGAAGCGCTTCACGATTCCCGCAGCCCTCGGCCCCCATCCCTTTTCCTTCCGCGTCCTGATCGCTTCGAGCACCTTATCGAGGCTTGCACCATCGCCTACTTCAGCGAGCCCCCATCCGATGCCAACGATTCCCTTCGTGAGACAGTGCGCGACCTGCTCCGAATGGATGACGGGCGGCGTTGGGCGCACGGATCGAAGCTTCGTACGCCAGACGACGGGCTCACGCTGGACCAATTCGGACATGTGGTGTGTCGCAGGATGCCACGCCGTCGCCGTGGATCGCAGTCCCATCCGCCCCGCCGCTGGCAGCACGGCCCCAGCAAGCCTACCGGCGCGGCCTATCGCGTCTCTGGACGACGGGGCTGTGAGCTCTGGTAGTCCGCGGTGCGGTTCCGAGCGCGCGTGTTCGGGAGATCGAATCTTTCCCGAGATGATGGACAATTCATGGAATGACCGCACTCGTCCTGGCAGCGCTCCTCGGGCAGGCATCGGTGCACGAGTTCTGTAGCCAGACCACCTACGGCGATCCTGAGGCCTACATCCGCGACTGCAAGGCGTTCATGGCAAAGCTGCCCGCTGACGCAATCGAGGAATGCGGTCCAATCATCTGGCCGGTGATGAGCATCATGGTCCGGACCGGCAAGGAGACGTACCCCGGCCAGCTCCGGGGCATGCACGACTGCGTGAACGCCATCCCCGTCCGGAAGCAGCAGCGCGCGGATGAGCAAGCGAAGCGCGAAAATGTGGAACGGGAGCGCCAGCAGGCGGAGGCGGCCGAGAAGCAGCGCAAGCAGGAGGAGGCA
>JBQTKE010000120.1:0-7209 GCA_052386435.1 Myxococcaceae bacterium | reverse complement strand
CTTGGCGATTGGCCGCGCTTCTTGGATGGAGCACCGATCTCCGCACTCACGCGACCCTGGGGAGAATCCGCGACCAAGGCGGGACTCTTGCTGCTCACCGGTCTTTCCGTGGCCGTCGCGTTCCAAGCGGGTCTCTTCAACATCGGCGCACAGGGCCAGATGATGGTCGGCGCGATCGCCGCCGCGGTTCTTGGCGCGGCGGTCCCCCTGCCCTGGGGAATCCATCCGCTGGTCTGCGTGCTCGCCGCGGCGAGCGCGGGCGCGGTCTATGCAGCGCTGCCGGCCGTCCTCAAGGTGAAGCGCGGCGTGCATGAGGTCATCTCCACGATCATGCTCAACTGGATCGCCTCCAGCCTTGTAGAGAACTGGCTCGTGGTGGGTCCGCTCGCAGCGAAGTCAGAAGGTGGCCTTTCGCGGCCCGGAACGGAAGACATCCTCGCGACCGCGCAGCTGCCTCGACTCTTGGACGGGACGCGCCTGCACGCGGGTTTCCTCCTGGCGCTCTTGATGGCCGTATTTGTCTATGTCTGGCAGAAGCGCTCGGTCGCCGGTTACGAGACGCGCGCCGTGGGTCTGGCACCGGAAGCCGCGCGAACCGCGGGCATTGCCGTCGAACGCACGGTCTACATCGCCATGTCCGGAGCGGGAGCGCTCGCGGGAATGGCGGGGGCATTGCTTGTCCTAGGTACCGAGTACAAGTTCCCCGCGACGCTCGGTGCGCCGTACGGATTCGATGGAATCGCTATGGCGCTGCTCGGACAGGGCCATCCGCTGGGCGTCCTCTTGAACGCGCTGTTCTTCGGCGTGATGCGAGCGGGCGGTACGCGGCTCCAACTTTTGGGCGTGCACAAGAGCTTCCCGGAGTTGATGCAGGGGCTCGCGCTACTGCTGGTGGCCGCTCGGTGGATGTGGACCGTCTTGCTCACCCGGCGTAGACGCCCATCGACCATCACAGTCGCCGCGGAGGCGCCGCGTGTTTGATCTTCTGCAAACGCACAGCATGCCCACCGCGCTCACCGTCGCGAAGGCGCCGCTTGTTTAGCGCCGTGCTCTCATTCACCCTCGAGTACGCGCCCGCGCTGATCTTCGCGGCGCTGGGCGCAGTCCTCTCCGAGCGCGCGGGAGTGGTCGCGCTGGGCGTGGAAGGAATGATGCGAGTGGGCGCCTTCTGCGCAGCCGTGGCCGCGCTCTACCTGCCCACGCCGTTGGCCATCGTCGTGGGAATGCTCGCTGCCGCCGCGTTCTCATCCATCCACGCGTACCTGAGCATCCGCTGGAGAGCAGACCAGGTCGTCTCCGGAATGGCGCTCAATCTCCTCGCGCTGGCGGTGGGGACCTTCCTGCTCGAATCGCTCTACGCGCCGACCGGAACGCCGGCCATCGCACAGCTCGCCAAATGGAACGCCTTCACCGGAGTGCCCGTTCTGGGCGCGCTCTTCGGTCACTCAGCCCTCACCTATCTCGCGCTGCTCTTGCCTTTCGCCCTTCACGCCTTTCTCTCGCGAACGCCGTGGGGACTGCGCATCCGATCCGTGGGAGAGAAACCCGCCGCCGCGGCGACGCTCGGTATTCATGTCTCGAGGGTACGATACGCATGCGTACTCGGTTCTGGCCTTCTCGCGGGATTAGGCGGAGCAGCGCTCTCCACCTCCACCCTGGATCGCTTCGAACACCACATGCCCGCCGGCCTGGGCTTCATGGCCGTCGCCGCGATGGTGTTCGGACGTTGGAGTCCACTGGGAGCATTCGGCGCGGCGTTGTTCTTCTCCGCCGGAAACGCCTTGCGCATCGGGCTCCCGTCCTCAATGCCGGAATTCCTCGACCTCGTGCCCCAAGGGTTCTTGATGGCCCTGCCCTACGCGCTGACCCTGATTGTGCTCGCAGTACAGGGACAAAAGAGTCCAGCGCCCGCAGCTTTGGGCGCTCCGTTCGACCCCGAACTTCGGTGAAGGTAGGCCGAGATTCAGCAGGGACCTCGACATTCGGTCCTCCGCGGACGCCACGAACTCAGAACAGGTCATGAAAGCGCAGTCGAGCCGCGCTGATTTAGAAACGGTACGCGATTCCGAACAGTAAATTGAGCGCGAACGTGGCGTTGCCGCTCGCCGTATAGATGTACGGACCGAAGCGCGTGTTGAAGGTCAGCGCCAAGTTGCGATCAACCTTGTATTCCGCGCCACCGCCGAAGAGGACCGGCACGGCGAAGTAAGGTGGCGAGGTGAGCTGCGCGACCAGCGGCAGCTCGAAGTTCAGATTGACCATCAGCGGATCGCTGACGCGAATTCCGAAGTCGAGTCCGATGGGCATTGCCAGACCAACGTGGGTCCCAGCGCCTCGCTGCGGAAAGCCGGTGAGTCCGCTGATGAAATACATGTAGAGGCCGGGCTCCGCGCGAATGCCGAAGTTGAACCGGCCTTTGTCGACGATCCCAATGCGCGCGATGAACTGAAACTTCAGGCCCGGGGTGATGATGCTGGTCTGGCCCTCGAAGCCGTAGTTGAACGAGAAGCGCCCGCCGATGTCGACGTTGCGGGAGAGCCCGTGGAGCAGCGTCGCGGAAATGCCGGGGAAGCCCATCTGGCCCTGAATCACCGTCGCCCCCGCACCCACCGTGCGACCAGACTGAACCGACCACGCCGCGCGTGGCGCCGTCTCCTCATCAACAACCTCGTCTTGAGCGAACGCACGGGCGCTGCACACCACGCCAAGGACCAACGCCCACCTGATTTCCTGCTTCATGTTTTTCACCCCTCAAAACCCGCTGAATACCGCGAACCTAACCCGGTTGGCCCCGCTCGCGCGCCAACTTGAGGAAGCCGTCTTGCAGTGCACGGAGATTGCCAAGAGCGCGACCCCGAGCAGCACCCAAATCTTCACCCGGCTTCGGGCTCTCACGCAGCTCGAAGTAGTACTTGATCTTCGGCTCCGTGCCGGACGGTCGCAGCGTGATCCGCGAACCGCCTTCCAAGTCGTACGCGATAACGTTCGACGCAGGGAGCGTGAGCGGCTCGACCTTGCCCGCCGCACGGCGCTCCCGCTTCTTGTAGTCCTTCACCGCCGTCACGCTGTGCGCGCCCACCTTCGCCGGATGCGCGGAGCGAAACCCTTCCATGATCTTCGAGATCACGATCGCACCTTCCGCGCCCGGGAAGGTGAAGCTCTTCTGTTCTGCGACGAAGAGTCCGTGCTGGCGCTGAATCTCTTCCAAGTACCCCGCGACCGTCGTCTGACGCGCGCGGCACCACGCCGCCAGGTCCGCGAAGACCAACGCAGCGCCAATGCCATCCTTGTCACGAACCACCTCGCCCACGGTAAGCCCCAGCGCCTCCTCGTAGCCGAAGAGAAACTCCGCACCTTCGGACTGCTTGCGGTCCATCGCGCGGTTGGCGATCCATTTGAAGCCAGTGAGCGTCTCGTCGTAGAGCGCTCCCAGCTGCGCCGCGATCTCCGAGAGCTGCGCGGAAGAAACAATCGTGGTGATCACCAACGGCTTCTTCGGCCTGGGCTGACGTTGGCTGAGCAGGTAGTGCCCCATCAGCACGCCCACCTCATTGCCTGTCAGCGCGCGCAACTTCCCCGCGTTGTCCCGCACCATCACCGCGAGCCGATCCGCGTCAGGATCATTGGCGAGCACCAGCTCCGCCTTCACCTTCTCCGCGAGCGCAATCGAGAGGTCCATCGCCCCCGGCTCTTCCGGGTTGGGGAAGCGCACCGTGGGGAACTTTCCATCCGGCTCCTGCTGCTGCTCGACGACGTGGAAGTTCTTGAACCCGGCCTCCGCGAAGGCCTGCTTGACCCAGGCTCCCCCGACGCCATGCATGGCCGTATAGACGATGCTGAAATCCTTGGGCGCGTTGGGCGAGATACGGAGCGCCAGAATCGCGTCCAAGTACGCTCGCGCGACCTCTGGCCCCACGTGACGAAACAGCCCCTTCGCCTTGGCTTCGTCCAGCGGCATCAGCTTCACGTCACGCGCCGCTTCAACCTTGTCGATCTCCGCTGCAACTCCCAGGTCGTGCGGCGGCACGATCTGGGCGCCGTTTTCCCAATAGACCTTGTAGCCGTTGTACTCGGGCGGGTTGTGGCTGGCCGTGACCATCACCGCGGCGGCCGCTTTCAAATGCAACGTCGCGAAGGCGGTGAGAGGCGTGGGCGCGAAGTCTTCAAAGAAGAGCGCGGGAATTCCCTCTGCCGCCATAACAGCCGCCGCGTCCTCCGCGAACTCGCGGCTCAGTCTTCGACCGTCGCGCCCGACCACCACGCCTCGCCGAGCCACGTCTGGAATCTGAGCCTTGAGGTAACGTGCGAAGCCCGCGGTGGTGCGACGAACGACGGCGCGGTTCATCCGGTTCGGTCCAGCGCCAATCACACCACGCAGTCCAGCCGTTCCAAACTCGAGCGACGTCGCGAAGCGATCCGTCAGCTCCTTCTCGTCGTTTGCGGTCAGCAGCTGCGCCAGCTCTTCGACAGTGCCCGCGTCCGGATCAGCCGACTTCCAAGCTTGCGCGCGACGGACGACCTCTGAAAACTCCATGGAGACCTCCCCAAAACTGGCGCGGGAGGATTAGCAGACGTCAGTACTTCGAGTCTGATTTCTTGCCAGAGATGATGGCCACCGACGCCGAGGCGCCGATACGATTCGCGCCCGCTTCAATCATCCGCATCGCGTCGTCCGAGGAGCGGATTCCTCCAGAGGCCTTCACGCCCATCGCCGAGCCCACCGTCTTTCGCATCAGCGCCACGTCTTCCACCGTCGCGCCGCCTGTCGAGAACCCGGTCGAGGTCTTCACGAAAGCCGCGCCTGCCGCCTTGGCCAGCTCGCACGCAGTGACCTTCTCGTCGTTCGTGAGCAGGCTCGTCTCCAGAATTACCTTCACCGGCCAGGGGCGAGACGCGTCGACCACTTCGCGGATGTCCGCCTCAACGAGAGCGTGGTCTTCGCCTTTCAACGCGCCCACGTTGATGACCATGTCGATCTCCCGAGCACCGCGTCGGACGGCCTCACGCGCTTCGAACGCCTTGGCCGACGAGAGCGCCGCGCCTAAAGGAAAGCCCACGACAGCGATGGGGAGCGTCTTCGACCCCGCGAGCACCTGCGTGACGGCTTCGATGTGAGACGAGCTCACACAGACCGTGGCGAAGCCGTGCGCCCGCGCTTCCTCGGCGAGTTTGACCACCTCCGCACGCGTCGCATCCTGCTTCAGCAGCGTGTGATCAATGAATGGCGCGAGAGCAGCGGGCTCGAGGATCTTGATCACGCGCGTGGGTCTACCGCAGATCTGCAGGTCCTCAAACGCCGACCGCATTGATGACGTCGCCCCGTTTCCTCCCAACCTGACACTCACAGCTGCAACTGAGTGTCAGGTTGGGAGGAAACGCCAGCACCCCCTGCGGGCCTCACACGTCGTTGGACTCGCGCCGCAGACGCTGTCGGTCCAATCCCTCTAGGTCGCGCTCCAATTTCTCCGCACCGCGACGTGCCGCCGCCGCCTTCTTCGGCCCCAGCCCCGCCGTCTCTCGCGCGCTGACCAAGAAGCTCAGCTCTTCCGGAGCCAGCGGCGTCACCCCACCCAGCGCGCTCGTCGCGTGAAGAATCTTCGCGTAGTGCTCGACGAGCTCCATCCGCAACAACGCCTGATGAAGATCATCGCCGAGCGTGAGCACGCCATTCCCCGCGAGCAGCATCGCGTCATACTCCACCGCGTGCTCCGCGACGGCGTGAACCCCAGACAGCGTCCGTGGGAGATGCCGAGGCACCGTGGGGATCTTGGGCCCAAGACTCAAAACCACCTCGGGCATCGCCATCGGCGTGAGCTCCAGCCCCGCGAGCCCAAACGCGGTGGCAAAGGGCGAATGCGCGTGAAGCACCGCGTTCACCTCGGGCCGAGCAGCGTAAGCGGCCAGGTGCAGCTCCAGCTCCGAGAACGGACGCTTGCGGCCCTCCAGCACATTCCCATCCGCGTCCACGACGAGCAGCGACGCATCATCGACGTCGATCTTCGACATGCCCGTGCAGGTGATGAGAAACCGGTCACCCTCCAGCCGCACCGACGCATTCCCGTCGTGGTTCGCGACCCAGCCGCTCTGATGCAGCCGCCGGCTCACCGCGACAACTTGAGCGCGCAGCTTCGCGAGAAGGAGAAACCCGCTGGAGCGACCAGGTGCCAGGGCCATAGGGCCCGGCGGTCTACTACAGCGTCGACCCCAAGATCAGCGGGATCTGGACGTCCGTTTCTTCGCCCGCGAAGGATGAGAAGATCATCCGCTTGGCGCGCCCCTTGAGACAGTCGCCCAAGCCCGAACGATCAATGTCATTGCGATCAATCTGAGCCTTGGTCACCACTCCAGACGTCGCGACCGTGGCGACGATGCTGACCTTGCCGCCTTTGAAGTTCGGGTTCTTCCGCAGCTCCTGCTCGATGCAGCTCTGGAAAGCCGGCTGAGTCTGACCGACGACGCGCGCCACATCCGCCTCCGCCAACCCGCCCACGCTGGTGTCCTGCGCCTTCGCCTGTTCGCCTTTGCGAACCTTCGGCCCCACATCCTTCTTATTTACGTCACCGTAGAGCGCGCTCAAGTCCTGCGCCGAAGGGCCTGTCGCGCTCTTCTTGGCCGCTTCCTCCTTGAGCTCCACCGGCGAGGGTCCTGGCTTGGCATCAGTCGGCGCCGTCGAATCCGGCGACGCGGCTGGGTTCGCACGCCTAGCCGGCCGACCCGCCTTCGCCACCTTCTCCGGCTTCTTGCTCTTGCCCATCAGCAAATCGCCGAGCCCAGAGACACCTTCCGCGGAGAAGACCGTGTGCTCCACTTCCTCGCCAGTCGCTTCGTCGATCTTGGTGATCTTCAGCGGCACGACCTTGAACTGCTCGGAGAGCAGGTAGAGCGTCAACATGGGCAGGCCGACGATCGCCGCCACGAAGAGCGCGATCTTCCACGGCGGGTTCCGCTTGTTCACACCCGCTTGGGCGATGAAGAAGCTGGTCGCCTCGCCCACCGGAGGAAGCTTGGACGCGTCCAGCTCACCCATCTCCGCGAACGGATCCCTCGCCGCTTGATCGCGGACCTTCGCCTTCTCCAACGCCGGCGCGAACAGATCCGGCTGATGCTTGTTGGAGCTCTCCGTCGGCAGGTCGTCGAACAGCTCTGACAAGATCGCCGGCTCTTCCACCTTCTTCGCCTTGGCGCTCAGCTTCCCCGCGGATCGAATCG
>JBQTKE010000119.1:0-10026 GCA_052386435.1 Myxococcaceae bacterium | reverse complement strand
AGATACATCCACGGCAGGGCGAAGACCGGAAGTTTGTAGACGTAGATGATCGGCAACGTGAGCAGCGCGCGTTCGCCCGGCATGATGTCGGCGTGGGTCGATCGGATGTGCCATGTCGGCTCCAGCGGATTGCAATCGCACGGCGTGAACTTCAACCCATCCAGCAGAAAGTGATCGCGCGCCAACCTCTGCACGTGCGTCGCCTTCAACGTCATCGTGGTCTTGCCCAGCGCCTTGAGCTCCTCCTGGGTCTTCGCTTCCAGAAGCTGCTCTTCGCTCACCCCGGCCTTCTGCATGAACAACCCGCCACGGACCTCCGCTTCGGACGTGTCCATCCGCACGTCCATCTCGTCGGCGATGCCAGTGAGCTGATTGCTGACGAGCAGGACATGACCCTTGGCGAAGGCCACCTGCCGTTTGCGATCGAAGTAGATCTTGTCGCCGCGGACAGTGACGGAGCCGTTGCTGACGAAGGCGTTGCCAATGAGCGTGATCTGCTCGTCGTTCACCGCGCCATGGGACTCGTCTCCGCCAAAGGTGACGGGAGGCTCAGAGGGAGTCTGAGCCAACAGCGAGACGAGTAGGACGGCAGGCCACCCGGCGCACCCTACCCGAGCCAGTCACCCCGGCCAGTCGAAAAAAAATTCCCTTAGTGGCGACCGGGGCGCGCGAATTCCAGCACGACCTCGTTGCCTTCCTGCTTCGCCTGATACGGCACGTTCTGCTTGAGCTTGATCTGAATCCGCACCGATTTGGTGGGGCCCGCGTTGGGGCTGATCATCGCCACGGCGGTATCGAAATAGGACGTGTCGAGCGGACGCCCGTCATTGTGTCGCGCGATCTGGGTGTTCTCCAGTTCGAGCACCAGCGTCTTGTCGCCCGCGGGGCTGACGCTGTAGCGAACCGGCTCGTTCGTACGCACGACCACACGACTCGCGCCCGAGTCCTGCTTGAAGCCGACCTCTTCCATCCGCTTGCGGCGGTTGGACACGGAGAGCTGACTCTCAGCGGCAGCCGGCCTCTCTTCCGCCGCAGCTGCCTTCGCCTCAGCAACAGCCTTCTTCTTGTCCGCGGCCTCCTGCTTGGCCCGCTCCGCCGCCAAACGCTTATCTTCCGCCGCCGCGGCCTTCGCGTCCGCAGCCGCCTTCTGCTGATCCGCCGCGTCCTGCTTCGCCTGCGCGGCAGCATCCTGCTTCGCCTGCGCGGCAGCATCCTGCTTCGCCTGCGCGGCAGCATCCTGCTTCGCCTGCGCGGCAGCATCCTGCTTCGCCTGCCCAGCAGCATCCTGCTTCGCTTGCGCTGTCGCGGCCCGCTTGGACTCGGCCTCTGCAGCCGCGGCCGCGCGCTTCTCCTCCGCGGCCTGCGCAGCAGCGGCCTGCGCAGCAGCGGCCTGCTTTGCTTCCTTTTCAGCAACCGCCGCGGCCAGCTTCTCTTCCTTTTCCAGCTTGGCCTTCTCCGCCGCCGCGGTCTTCTCCACCGACTTCTGCTCGGCCGCCAGACGCTTCTCTTCCGCGACGCGCTCCTTCTCAGCCTTCGCCGCAGCCAACTTCTCTTCCTTCTCAAAACGCGCCTTCTCGGCCGCCGCCTTCTTTTCCGCCGCAGCAGTCTCGGCTGCCAGGCGCTTCTCTTCGGCGATACGTTCCTTCTCAGCCTTCGCCGCAGCCAGCTTCTCTTCCTGCTCCAGCTTGGCCTTCTCCGCCGCTGCGGCCTTCTCTGCCGCGATGCGCTCTTTCTCCGCCTTCGCCGCCGCGAGCTTCTCTTCCTTCTCCTTGGCGAGGCGCTCCTTCTCAGCCTGCGCGGCAGCAGCCTTGTCCGCCTTCTCTTTCTCCGCCGCGGCCTGAGCCTCCGCCTGCTGCTTGGCCGCCGCCTCCTTGTCCGCCGCGGCCTTCGCTGCTGCTTCCTTCTCCGCCGCCGCCTTCGCGTCCGCCACCGCCGGTCCACCGGATCCCGCGACCCTGACCACCAGCTTGGTGCCGCCGACCGTCTGAATGTCCGTCTCGATGTCCTTCTCGAAACCAATCAGCACGCGCGCGATCGCCGCGGCGTCAGAGCCGTAGCTCGCCGTCTTCACCGCGGTGACGACACCGTTGCTGATCGCCATCTCTTCCGGCACACCCGAGAAGACGGCTTCAGAAATGTCGATCACCAACCGCGGCGGGTCAGTCATCGTGAACGTCGTGAAGGTCGGCTTGCGGTTACCGACGATCTCGATCGTCCCGCCCTTCACCTCAACGCGGGTGATGGTGTTGAGCTCAGCCTTGTCCTGGGCTTGCGCCGCGAACGACAGGGACAACATCAGCAGCGCCAGATGCAGCTTCATCGCAGCTACCTCACGGAACGCGGGAGTTTTCAAAGCTGCAGCAATGCTAGTGCCGCCTCTGGCGCGGGACCAACTTCCGCTCGGGCGGGCTGTAGGCGAAACGGGGCGCGCCGCGGGCAAGGTCAGCGAACGCGCGGAAGCGCGGGCGTGCGCTCTCGATGCGTGCGCGCGTACTCGATGAGGTTCTTGATGTCGTACGCGATCTGCCGGCAGTCGTGTCCCATGGTGAGCTCGATGTGGCTGTTCCCTTTGACCGGCCGCCACAAGAGGTAATCACTCTTGGCAGCCCGGTAGACGCTTCGGGTGGAGTCCACGGAGGCCAGCGGATCCATGTCCCCGAAGATGATCGCCATGGGGATCTTGATCTTGGAGAAGCCGCGCTTGAAGTCGTACCCGGTGCGATAACAGACCAGCTCGCCTCGGCGAATCCACCGAGCGAACTGTTCAATCACCTTTCGCGGCTCCTTCTCGCCACCCTCGCGCAGCAGCCACTTGATGTCGTCCGAGGCCACGCGCGCCGGGTTGCTCAGCCACCGCACGGGGTAATTGAACGCGTCGTAGACCTTCTGCTTCTCACCGCGCTTGAGCAGCTCCGCGCCCAGCTTGAGTAAGAGATCGATCGGGATGTAGCTGAACTGCGCGGCCTTCGGCGCCTCGGCGGAGAGCATCTTCTCGGCAGCTTCCACTCGGAGACGAGACAGCGTCTTCGCCACCGCGCTGCGTCCGACATACCGAGCGCGTCGCTGCAAGTTGTACGAACCGAACGCGAGATCCACCGCCACCGAGAGCGCCGGTGCGCTGAAGGCGAGTCCGCGCAGCAGCGGAAAGCCTTTGCCCAGATCCGACGGGGCGCCAATCGTGATGAGCCCGTCGAAGTCGTCGTGAATGCCGGTGTAGCCGTAGCCCAGCATCCCGCCCATGGAGTGGCCGCAATAAAAGATGCGCCGACGCCGAGTGATCCGTTTCACCGCCGAGACGGCGGCGGGCAAGTCATAGAGAAAGTAGCTGTCCAGGTCCCAATCGTAATTGAGGTCCGTGGGCAGCGGACGGCCGAAGCGCGTCGCGCGCTCCTTCTGAAATTCGATCGAGCTCTTTCCGTGGCCGCGCAACTCCAACACGTGCAGATCCGCGCCGAAGAAGAGCAGGTTTTTCGCGAACTCTCCGGACGTCCACGTGTGACGGTTCTGCGAGAACCCGTGAACCAGAAGAATGGGCTCACCGAACAGCGGCTGCGCGAACACCTGCTTGACCGGGCGGTACCGCGAAACGACCAATGACCAACGGTCTACCGTCTCCACGACGTACTTCGTCTTCTTGTAGAGCGATCGGAAGGAGACGTCGTCCACCGTGACTTGGTTGGGACCGTCTTGCTCCGACCACGTCGGGATCCGCATGTCAGGACAAGATAGGGGCTCTTCCGGGAGCCGCCAAGGAGAGGGCTTTGACCGCGCCGACCAAGACTAAAGATCCCGCGCACAAGACCAATTCTCTCGATCCACAGCCCTTCCGCGCGGCTTCCAGAGCTTCCGACACAGACGTGTGCGCGTGAACATTCGCGCAGAGAACGCGCGCTTCATCCACGTAGCGAGAGGGAGCCAACGCTCGAGGACTGTCGACGGGCGCCAAATGAACAGAGAAACACCGCGGAAACAGCGCGCCGATCATGGATTGATAGTCCTTGTCCGCGAGCACCCCGAAGACGAGATGCACGTCCCCTTCGCCACGCAGCGCCTCGAGTAGAACGTGAACGCCAGCGAGGTTGTGGGCTCCATCCAAGAGCACGCGAGGTGTGCCAGGCAATTCCTCAAGACGACCTGGCCAACGTGTCCCGCGCAGCCCCTCGCGAACGCGCGCCTCGTTCAGGGTCCAGTGTGACTCGAGCGCTGCCAACGCCACTGCCGCGTTCTGATTCTGATGCTGGCCCCTCAATCCCAGATCCAGCCCGCGCCACTCCGAACGACCGCGGTACACACCGTCCTTGAGCTCGAAGTCCTCACCTTCAAGCCGCAAGGGCCCCTTCTCCCGCAAGGCACGCAGCGCCTCGGGCGGCTGCCGGCTGGTCACCGCGGGAACGCCCGGCTTGAAGATCCCCGCCTTCTCACCGGCGATCGCCTCCAGGGTGTTGCCCAGGTACTCCATGTGATCGAACGAGATGGGCGTGATCGCGGTGACCACAGGTGTGGCCGCATTCGTGGCGTCGAGCCTCCCGCCGAGCCCGACTTCGAGAACGAGCGCGTCCACACGCTCCTGCGCGAAATGCCAAAACGCGACCAGGGTGATGAATTCGAAATAGGTCAGCTCCGCCGCCGAAGAATCCCGCTGCAGCACTTCGTCGATCCGCTGCGTGAACAACGCGTCCGAGATCTCCTCGCCGTTGATCTGCAGTCGTTAGTTGACGCGGACCATATGCGGCGACGTGTAGATCCCTAAGCGATTAGCGTGCGCGCGCAGCACGCTCGCGGCGAACGCACACGTCGAACCTTTGCCGTTCGTTCCCGCGACATGAACGATGGGACAACGGCGTTCCGGATTTCCCAACGCGCGCAACGACGCCTCGATCCGATCCAACCCCATCCGGATCGACGACGGCGACAGCGTGTCGAGGAGCTTCACCGGCTACGCCATCAGGCCGAGGACCTGACCCAGCTTCTGCTTGAGTTCCTTGCGCGGAACGATCGAGTCGATCATCCCATGCTCGAGAAGGAACTCCGAACGCTGAAACCCTTCAGGCAACTTCTGACGAATCGTCTGCTCGATCACGCGAGGGCCAGCGAAGCCTATCAACGCCTTCGGCTCGGCCAGAATCACATCGCCCAGCCACGCGAAGGACGCGGCGACCCCACCCGTCGTCGGATGCAGCAGCACAGAGATGTAGGGCTTGCGAACCTCGCGGAACCTGGCGAGCGCGGCGGAGGTCTTCGCCATCTGCATCAGCGAGAAGATGCCCTCCTGCATACGAGCGCCGCCGGAAGCGGAGAACACGATCGCCGGGCACTTGAGCTGGTGGGCGCGTTCAAAGACCCGCGTGACTTTCTCGCCAACCACAGAGCCCATGGAGCCGCCCATGTATTCGAAGACGAAGCAGCCCACGGAGACGACGTGGCCGTCGATCTTCCCGGTACCGGAGATGAACGCGTCGTTCTCCTCTAGGTTCTTCTTCGTGGACTTGATCCGGTCTTTGTACTTTTTCGAATCCGAGAACTGGAGTGGGTCCAGCGGCTCCAGCTTCTGATCGAACTCTTCGAACGAACCCGCATCGAGCAACGTGGTCAGTCGCGCGCGCGCCGGCCACGGCAGGTGGTGACCGCACGCGGGACAGACGTTCCAGTTCTTCTCAATCTCCTGCCGGTAGAGGATCTCGTCGCACTCTTCACACTTGGCCCAGAGGCCCTGCATGCGAGAGGGAGATTTCGGTCCGCCACCCTCTTTTTCGATGGGGGCGATGCGCGGCTTCTTAGAGAACCAGGCCATGGGGCCCGAGCAAGTAATTCGCGCGCGCCCCCCAGTCAACAAGGACCAAAAAAACTCAGAATTCGAAGGTGTCGCCCAGCTCCAGGACTTCCACTGGGAGGTCCGCCAACTCCTTCTTGAGCTGTGGCACGAAGGCCGGCTTCAGGTGATAGAGGAAGACGTTGGCGCCGTTGCGCTCGAACTTGGCCAGCTCCCCCTGGAGGGTCTGCGGTGTGAGATGGCCCGAAACGTCCGCCAGCTGCTGCAGCTTGTTGGGGAAGCTGGTCTCCAGCAAAACCGCCTTCAGATTCGGCGTCTTGTTGAGGACCTTCCACAGCTGTTCGGTTGGGCCTGTGTCACCGCTCATTGCCACCGACGACGAGCCGTTGGTGACGATGAAGCCGCAGGACTCCACCGGGTGCGAGACCAGGATCGACTGAATCTTGTACTTGCCGACCTGAAACGTGCTCCCCGCCTTAAACGACCGAATCTCCAGCACCGGGTTCTTCTTGGTCGGAATCTGAGTGAAGTCAGGCCAGAGCGAGTTGTTGAACATGTTCTCGCGCAGCGTCTTGGTGCATTCCTTCGAGGCGTGGATCGTCACCGGCTTCTCGCGGCGGCCGACAATCAAATCCGCCATCAACGGCAGATCCTTCACGTGATCAAAGTGGCTGTGCGAGACCACCACGTCGTCGACTTTGCACAGCTCATCCAGCGACAGCGTGCCCGTAAGCGCGCCCGCGTCGAGGGCGAGCACGCCGTCGATCAAGAAGCAGGTGGTTCGACACTTGGGTAGCTCTCCACCGTGGCAACCCAGGACTTGGAGTTTCACGTCAGAGATCTCCGAACTTCCACTTCATCTCAAGGTACTTCAGAAAGTCTTGCAGCCGCGCAGTGTCGTGGATGATCAGGCGATCCGCACCGCGGTCGACCAGACCCGCCCGATGCAGCCGGTCCAAGGTCAAACGCACCGCCGGTTCACCCACCCCCAACTCCCGCGGAGAATCCGAGACGCGGAAATCGATCTCTATCCCCTCTTCCATGGGACGCCCGCGCGCCGCGCAAGTGTGAAGGATGTGTTGGACGACGCGGCTCGCCGGATCCGCCATGAGCAAGGCTTCGATCTGAGCGTCCGCTTCAGACAACCGGTCCGCCAGTTTCTTGATCATCCGCACCGCGATCTCGGAGTTGCCGCGGATCATGCCTTCGAACGTCTTGGGATCGATCACCAGCAGGCGAGCGTCTTGCGAAACCGTGGCGGTCGCGTTGCGTGGCTTGTTGGAGATGATCGCCATCTCGCCAAAGAATTCGCCCGGCCCCAGCGTCGCCAGGACCTTCTCCACTTCACGAACCTTCTTGGAGATGTCGACGCGGCCCGCTTGCAGCACGAACATTTCCTTTCCCGGCTCGCCCTCGCGAAAAAGCGTCACGCCCTTGGCGAACTCCTTACCGAATCGCTGAAAGAGGATCTCCTCGGCGCCCATTGATTCCGTTCAGGTTCAGGAAGACGTCGGGTTGAAGGTGCCGGACTTTACACCCATGTAACTTGGCCCACGGAGAGTGGCATGGCTGTAAAGTCCGGCACCTCTTTCGACTCGATTTAGCACCGTTCCTAGAGCGCCGCGAGTTTGTGCGCCTCGCTACTTCGTCGTCGCGGTGTACACCCCGTCCCACCCAGGTCCGGGCGGGCTCACACGCAGCTTGGCGACCTGCGCCACATACCGCGCGGAAGGTCCATCCTCCGGCCACAGCTCCAGCACCCGCGTGAACAGCGTGTGGGCGATCACGAAGTCTTGCGCCACATATGCATCCACCGCCTGCTCGAAGGTGGTGATCGCCTCCAGCTCAGGCCCGGTGGGCTTGCCCACGCCCCGCAGTTCGTAGATCCCCACCGGCTTGTTCTTCCCTTTCACCCTCACCGCCCCCAGCCGCCGCGCCGACACATCGTCCTTCACCATCGCGTACGTCGATTCGGACATGAGCAGCCGCGTGCCGTACTCCTTGTTGGTGCCCTCCAGCCGCGAGGCCAAGTTCACCGAATCGCCCATCACCGTGTAGTCGAAGCGAATCGCGGACCCCATATTCCCCACGATCATGGGACCGCTGTTGAGCCCCACGCCAATGTCGAAGTCGGGAAGGTTCTGGTCGCGCCACGCCGCCTTCAGCTCCTTGAGCTTCTCCAAGAAACGCACTGACGCGCGGCACGCTCTCAACGCGTGATCGGGTTGATCCAGCGGCGCGCCCCAGAACGCCATCAGCGCGTCGCCAATGTATTTGTCGAGAGTCCCGCCTTCTTCGAAGACGATCTCCGTCATCGGCGAGAGGTAGTCGTTGATGAACTTCACCAACGCTTCGGGCGCCATGCTTTCGGACAGCGTGGTGAAGCCGCGAATGTCCGAGAAGATGACCGTCATCTCCTTCTTCTCTCCGCCCAGCTTCAGCTTGTCCGGGTTGCGGAGCATCTCCTCCATCACGCTCTCATTGAGGTAGTGCTGGAAGGTGCTGCGCAGCATTCCCTTCTCACGATCAGTCGAGAGGTAGCCCATGAAGATCAGCGCGAAGGAGCTGAGCAGAACGTGCGTGAGCGGCAACACTGTCGCCACGTGAATGCCGCGGTTGAAGAGGACCTGGTCGAAGACGAGGTAACCGCTGGCCAGCACCAAAATCATCAGCGCCTTCCACAGGAAACGAACGCGCGGCAGGAGCACCGCCAAGACCAGCCCCGAGACAAGCATGAAGATGATCTCGCCCAGCCGCGTTGAGAGCGGGCGGGTCAGGTACTCGCCGGAAAGGATGTTCGAGAGAAATGAAGCGTTGGTGAACACCCCCGGTTCGAATTCGGAGAAGGGCGTCACCCGTTGATCGAAGTTCCCGCCGGGACCCACGCCCATCAGGACGGCTTTGCCCTTGAGCTGCTCCGCGGGCACGCGTCCGTCGATCACATCGGCCAAGCTCACTTGGTTGAAAACGGAAGCGGGTCCCTGGTGGTTGATCAGTGCGTAGGGCTCGTTCGGATCGAGCGGGATGACTCTCGGCTCCTTGAAACGCGGACGAATACGGGCGCCGACGATGCCGAGATCCGGATTCCACGCGGGCTCGACCTTGCCTTTGAAATAGAGGGCCGCGGTCTGAACTGTGAAGTGAGGGAGAAGTCCGCGGGGTCCTTCCAGCTTCGCAAAGAGCGGCACCCGGCGCAGCGTCCCATCCGGATCGGGCCCGATGTTGAAGTAACCCATGCGTTTGCCTGCCTTCGCAAACGACTCCAGCGGGGTCATCGCCGAGTATTGGCGCCAGCTGCGAACCTGATCGAAATCCACCTCGTGGTTTTTTCCCGGCCGCTCCGGGAATTGGCGAAGCAGGTGGGGCCCGAGCAGCGCTTCCTGTTCCGCTTCGCGATCTCGCAACGCATAGCGTTCTGTATAGGGATAGGTGATCACCCCCATCACCGCTTCGGGTACCGCCGCGAACGCTGCCGCGAGATCCGCGTCAGGAGACTTGTTCCTCTCAACTTCGAGGGCCTGACGGTACGTGGCCAGCTGTGGCTTCAGCTTCTCCGGAACGTCCGCATCGAAGCGAGAGAGCGAATCGAGGTACGCCTCCGCGGCTCGGTCGCGGACCTTATCGGTGAACGACATATCCATCCCGATCGCCGCGACCCCGCCCTGATGAAGGTTGATGAGTGCTTGAGCGACCAGTGAACGCGACCAGGGCCACAGTCCGTATTTCTGAGCACCCCGTTCATCGACGAGTGCCACCAGGACATCAGGGTGCGGGGTCCGCTCTCCCCGAATCCGAAATTGGGCGTCCGTCGCGCGTCCTTCGAGGGTGTGAACCCCGGACAACAGGGTCCTTCCGAGCAACGTCCCTGAGAAGGCGCTGTCGTTCCCTTTCACCTGCGCGCTCAGCACAGGCTGGTCGTCGGACCACCAGTGCACCCCTGAGATGGCGAGCGCGATCGCCAACACCAGCAGCTCATCGCGGCGGCGGAAGATCAGATTTTTCATGGGGTCTTTGGAGCATCATAGCCAACGCGGTAGAAGGCGCGCCCGTGGCCACCACCTACAAACAAGCAGGCGTCGACATCGAAGCGGGCGACGAGCTCGTGGAGCGCATCAAACCTCTCGCTCAGGCGACGAAGCGCCCGGAGGTCGTGTCGGGCGTCGGAGGATTTGGGGGGCTGTTCGCCATACCGCCGGGCAAATACAAAGAGCCGGTGCTGGTCTCTGGCACGGACGGCGTGGGCACCAAGCTCAAGC
>JBQTKE010000118.1:0-3835 GCA_052386435.1 Myxococcaceae bacterium | reverse complement strand
CGCAGCGACCCTTCTGTCCCTCCGGGCTCGCCCTTTCGCACCTCGGGTACTCGCTTCGGAGGTCCCGGGTGCCCGCTTTCCACTCGACCTCTTTCGCAGTTTCCCGGTTCATTCCTCCTCACCGCCGCTCCGCGCGATCGTCACCTTCTGTTGGAGAGGAGCGCGCTCAGCCGTTTCTGGAACTCCTCCTTCACGCGCTCGAAGCCATTATCGAGAAAGACGGGGGTCGGAAGCTTCTCCATCCACCGCACTCCCGCTGGGAACAAGACGACGGTGTCGTAGAGGATGCCAGTCTCCGACTCTCCCGTGCGCAGTCGCGCCTGTGGAGTCGCGTTTCCCCGGCCGTCGACAACTCTCTTCATCTCGTCCGACATGAAATGCTCCGGATCCCAGAGTTGATGGATGCGCGGGTCCGTCAGCAACCCGACGACCTTCTCGGGCGGGGGCTTGCCGTGAACGGAAAGGACGTCATCCCAAACCACGAATACAGCGAGCGCGCCCTGCTGCTTCTGAACGATGCTCTGCAGCGCCGAGGCGGCAGGAATGCACGACGCGCAGCCTGCGGAAAGGAAGACCAACGCACGCGGGCCACTCGCGGCGGCGTTGAAGGCTTCGCGAACCTCGGGGAGGGTGACCCCCGAGAGATGGTGAAGCCGCGAGGCGGGGGTGGCGGAGGCAATCCCACCGGCAGTTGGCTGCGATGAAGCGCTCTCCATTCCCTTCGTCAATGTGGCCTCAAACCTCGCAAGGGAGAGATCTCTGAGATGCGGCTTTGCCGCGGCAAGCAACTGTTGCTTGAGTCCGAGAGTGGGCCGCCCGTCCGTGGACATCAGATGGGTGTAGAGCACGCGCTTCAGCTCGTTCCTCAAGGGTCCTCGCCGTGCCGCCTCAACGGGGGCCGCCTCTTCGACGCGCTCAAGCAGCAAGTTCGAGAAGGTCTCGGCTTCGACTTCACTGAGGCGAGACAGCTCCGCCCTGCGGTACCATTTCTCCCCCGTACTGAACTCGGACCTGGCGAGCACGGCATCGCTGCCCCCGAGCGGCGCAACAGCGAGCTTCTCCTTCTCAAAGAAGGTCGCTGCACGCTTGTCCCCTGGCTCGCGCTCACCCCGGCTCTTCCAGACGAGAGCCAAGAGCGTCCCGGAATGGTTCAACCACGCCTCGGCGGCCGGTAGCTCCCGCTCGATTTTGCTAACAATGGGCCGAGCTCGGCTTCCGCAGCCCAGGCCGCGTACCGCTCCACAGGCGAGGGGCACCCGGAAGAGAGAAACCCTCTCTTCCGCCACGGCAGAAGCTCTAGACGGCTCTGCCTTCGCAACTGCGCCTATAATCATGGCAACCACCAAGACTCTCATGGTGACCTCACCCCAAGGGATCGCAGCCCGTGTCGCTGCGGAAGCCGGTGTTATGGACCCTGTACCGGGGTATCGAGTCAACCCAGGCTTTGGCGCAGCAGGCAGTCTCGTGAGAGCAGGCGCGTCTTCAGCCGAATAGGGCCGGCAGCACGGTCGAGGCCACCATGATCGAAAGCGAGACCCAGAGCGCCGCCCTGAGCCTCGGCCTGATCCTGACTGCGCACCAGCCGGTCTTCTGACTCGGCCAACAGGTTCGCCAGAAGCCGACAGCCAAGAGCGCAAACGAGGCGACAAGGAGGTGGACCCGATAGGGCTCGAACCCTGCGGCCGCCATTGCCCCGCTGCTGCCGATGACTACCACAACCGCCGGCCCGGCGCAGCAGAGCGATGCGGCGAAGGCTGCGAAGGCCGAACTGACGGCACCGATTGCTGAGCCAGCGATGACGCCTTCCCGCATGGCTCTCATGACTCTGGCTCCTTGCCTTGCCCATCCATCGCTGCCCGGCCGGACATCGCCGCTCGTTGCGCGTCGGGGGAAGCAGAAAGCGCAAGCTCGAGGGCCAAACGAAGCGCTTGTGCAGGCGGCACACCGGTCAGTCCATCTACAGAGGCGTAGAGGCGACATCCACCGTTCATTGCCGTTCGCCCCTCGATGTCCCTCCCCTCCACGAGGATGGTGGGGGACGCCCAACGCTTTAGGTCTGGATCGCACCAGGAGGTGGACGTATCCACATCCTCGAAGCTCACCTCACAGCCGAGCGCCAAAAGCACCCCGCGCAGTTGGGTACGAGCTTCATCAGCGTTCGGACAACCGGGGAACGACAGGAACTGGATCTTCATTGCCCCTTTCGACCGTTCGGGCGGCGAGGTCGCTTCTCTCCAGGCTCGCGCAGAAGCACGTCCGTTTCCGCGGAGCGGTTGATGGCTTCGATTAGCGGACAATGGCGGCGGTCGCCGCTCCCGCAGGAGCGGACGAGCGCCGCGAGCGCGCTACGCATCGCGGCCAGGCTCGCCAGTTTCCTGTCTATGTCGGAGATTTTCGTCTCAGCGGCGCGCTTGGCCTCCGCACAGCCTGTCTCCTTCCCATCACGGAGCGCGAGCAACTCGTCAATCTCCTTGAGGGAAAATCCAAGCTCCTGCGAGCGCTTGATGAACCTCACAAGGCCCACCGCGTCCCGTCCGTACTCGCGGTAACCCGAAGCAAGTCGAGTAGGCTCCTTGAGGAGTCCGCGGCGCTCGTAGAACCGAAGCGTCTGCACGTTCACGCCCGCCTGACCGGCTACCTCACCAATTCTAAGTCCTGAACCCATCAGCACGCCCCGAGATCGCCATGCAGCCTCCTCCCAGGCAGGAGTCGAACAGCGCTCTCCCGCACCAAGCCCCACGGGCCGCCTACCTTTTGATCGACAGCCTTCGCTTGCTCAAGACTTCCTCGCGTGCGACGGCGAAGTGCCGAGCACAGCCCTCGCAGCAGAAGTAGACCGCCTGCCCATTGGCGTCCGCCTTCGGGCTCTCGTGCTTCACCTGGAAGGCAACGCCGCTGACCGGGCAGTAGGTCAGCTGCCCCGTCTGTGCACCGGGCTGGATGACGGCAGCGGGGTTCTCGCCACGCAGCCCGCATCCGCCCTCGCACCCCCTGAACGTTTCGTCGACGGGTTCCCATGGTACCACAGCAGAGCTGTTGCTCGGCGCCTTGACGCGAGCAGCCTTCTCGGGTGCCTTACCCATGATCGCCTGAGCCTCCTGAGCCGTGATTGGTTTGGCTGGGTACCCTGCGGACGTGACCCCTTGCGCGAGGGCTGTGGCGTCAATTCGAGCTTTGGCCGAAGACCTGACCCAGGCCAGGCCGAACTCCTCGTTGACCTCAGTCTCCTGGACGCCCCTCATCTGCTTGAGCGTCCTCGAGACAGACTCGGCACATGACCGCGACTTCATCCCCTCGACGGAGAGGTACACCTCCGCTGCGCGTGCAGCGCCGGGGGCAGCGAGAAGAAGAAGCATGATGACAGTCGCGGTTCGATCCATGGGGCAACCTCCTCGACGCGATCGCCACGAACGCGTCATGGGACCCCTTCATGCACCCTGTACCCCGGTACCGAGTCAAGTGGGCACGAAGAATTCCCCCCAGCGATCGAATTGCCCGGCTCACCCAGGCGTGCGCGGGAGCAGAGTTCTTGCCCGAGCTATATGCGCGCTGCGGGAGGAGCTGAGTTCGTTGCCCGAAACCCGTGCTCGGTGCCCCGAGCCGATCGCGGTCGGCACGGCCGCCCATCGGCTGCGAAGGCTCGGGCGCTCAGCGACGCGCGCGCTGGGCTGGCTTTCTCGTTGCCCCTGATCGCCGCGCGGGCTTCACCTAGCGTGAGTTTACCGCTGAAGGGGCAGTGTCAGAGCCTACCCGCGCGAATCCTGATCCTGAGGAGTGAGTTTGGCCTTCGCGGCTGATCCCCGTACGCGGTCGGTTCACTCGCGGGACTGCTGGA
>JBQTKE010000117.1:0-4196 GCA_052386435.1 Myxococcaceae bacterium | reverse complement strand
GCGAAGCCCTAAAAACTACGGGACTTCGGCCAAAGGGGGAAAGCCGAAGTCCCGTCCGAGACCAGACCCATTCTGGTCTCTCACAGTTTTGCCCTGCGCCGGTTCAGGGATGGATGAAGTACTCCGGCTCCCCGGTCCCAAACGCTCGCGCGGCGTGACCGTGGTTGAAGTTTCGAATTCCTGCGTGGGCAACTGTTGGACCCGCGGCCGTGAGCTCTCCTGGGCGAACCACAGCGAGCAGACCTTCTGAGCCCAAGACAGCGATCGTGGGTCGACCGGTGTTCGCGTGGCGCTGAGCCTGCTTCGCGTCGGCACGCACCCAACCCATTTCCGGTCCGGCAACGTGCATCCAATCGGGGAGGCCCTTCGCCGTGAGCGGGTGACCTTTGTACGTCGCGGGGATCTCCGCGTTCATGGCCGCGGCCACGTCTTGCACGAAACGCAGACCGTTGATCGGCGCTTGGGCGTAGCGCGGGTTGCTGACGACTTGGAGAAGATTGATCGACTCCGCATAGCGAGCCGCTTGTGTGCGTGGAGCGGTGGTCTCGGCACGCGCGGGTCTAAGTGCTTCGAGCGCGGACCGGGCGCTGGTCTCGAGCCCGGGTTGCGCGGGGAGCTCAATCGGGAGCCGAGGAGGGGCTTCGTGCCAGGGGCGTGCCTCGGTTTCCGGCGCGGCGGCCTCGTCTGCGGTCGCCGTGTGCGTCGGCTTGAGCGCGGGCCGCTCTATCACCGTCGGCCGTTCCGGAACGATCGACTTAAGGTTGAGCACGGTCGGCGCGACCGAGGGCGGAATGGCGAGCACCTCCGCGTTGTTCGGCATGGGCGCGGTGATCTCCGCGACTTCAAGTCCCGCGAACGGATCCGCCGGCGCGAAGTGCTCAAGCGCGGCCTCCAACTGCATAGCGCTCTGCGGCGCGGTGACCTCTCCCGGCTGAAAGCTCTCCGGCTTGGGCAACGCACCCAGATGACGCGGCCGCGCCAGCGCCTTCTCCAGCGCGTCGTGCGTGTACTGACCCACTTGGCCGGTTGCACGTAGTCCGTTGTCGTCCTGAAACGCTTTGACCGCAGCTTCGGTTCGAGGGCCGAAAACGCCCGCCCCCGCCGCCGCGTCCTGAGCGTTGAGATAGCGGAGCGTCACCAGTTTTTTCTGCAACTCGCGAACGGCGAGACCGCCCGAACCGCGCGCCAGCGGCCGCAATGCAGGCCTGGCGGGAACGATCGGGGTATCCGATCGTTCAACCCGCGCACGCCCAAGCGAATCTCCAGCCAGCAGCGAGGTCATTTCCCGGATTAGGAGTCCAAATTCCGCGCCACCCCGCAAATACCCGCAAGCGGTTGAGATCACTCTTGGGAAGTCGGGCTGTACCCGCTGTCTGGGGGCGGCACCGGCGCGTCGATGCTCCTCTTGATTGGAGCGCGCAGAGTCCAGGCCTCGCGGGTGTCTAGAGACCTGTCACTCTTGGGTATTATTTTCAAAGCAACTCTTTGGCGAGCACCTTCGAGAGGACGGAGTCCTTGGGCACGTAGCCATCCGCGCCCGCCTCGCGGCAGATCCGCTGCAGCTCTTCGACGTTTTCGCTGGAGCAGAGCAGAACTTTGATGCCCGCGAAGAGGCTGTTGCTCTTGATGAAGCGGCAGAACTGTTCGCCGTTGACGTTGGGCATGCGAACGTCGAGCAAGACGAGGTCCGGTCGGGTCTGCTTTTTGAGGATGATCTTCGTCGCCTTGTCCGCGGTGTCCGCGATGCTGACATCGAAGCCCTTCTCGAGAAGATCTGCTTCAAGCAGCCGCGCGGTCATCTCGCTGTCGTCCACGATCAACACGCGGCGCTTGCGCTTGTCGGTGGAGGTCGCAGGTGGCGAGGGTGCGGCAGGTGGTGTCTTCTGTCCGCTTGACGCCGCCAGGGTGAGGCCAAGTAGCCGTGCAATCTCCGCGAGCGCAGCTTCGACGCCGCGGGTCTTGATGATGAACCCGTCCGCGCCAGAGCTCTTCGCCTTGGCGGACAAGTCTTCCTCCGAGATGTCGGAGTAGAGCACCAACTTGGAAGTCACCTTCCTCTGGGTGCGCAAGAATTCCACGACGTCATCGCCAAACATCTCGGGCATGTTCACGTCGACCAGGATCAGATCGAAAGCCCCGCTGGCGAGTCGTTCATCCAGCGAGGCGAGATCCATGGCTCCCACAGCCTCCACGCCGGAGGCTGTGAGCGCTTTGAGCATCAGCTCTATCAACATGGGGCTGTCGTCGATCACCAGCACACGGGCAGACATCGTCTCCCTCGAAGATTTCAAACGGTCGCGGGATACTAACCGCATCCGCAGCGTCGTGCCCTGTTCTTGACCCGTCTCTGCAGCGTTTCAATACTTCACTCACTTGGACCCTACCGCCCTTCAACGTGCGTTGACCTTGGCTCCCGAGCGGGCGACCGCTGGTAAGGCCAAGGTCGAGCAAGAGTTCTTCTGCTTTCGCCTGGGACCGCTGCGGATTGGCGTGCCTTCGGAGAACGTGCGCGAGGTCGTCCGAGTGGGACCTCTGACGCCGCTCCCGCGCTGTCCCTCGTTCGTGTTGGGTGTGGTGGGCCACCGCGGAGAGGTGCTTCCGTTGATCGATCTGCTGCGCTTCTTCGGCAAGGGTGAGACGCAGATTGGTCCGCGCACCCGGCTCTTCATTGCAGCGAGCGGAACGTATGTCGCCGCGGTCGCCGCGGACACGGTGATTGGACTGCAGCGGATTTCCGTCGACCAGATCCTCGCCGCGCCCATGAGTGGTGACGCGGCCGCGGAGCACTTGCTGGGCATAGTGAATCCGGAACGTGGCGACGAAGCGTTGAGCCTGCTCAACTTCTCCAAGCTGCTGGTGGCGGCTCGCCAGCGGGCGGTAGCGCGATGAGCTCCTTGCTATTGGCCGATCCCGGTGATGACACGGCACGCTCGTTGGAGCTGCTGCTCTTTGAAGTGGGCGACGAAGTGTATGGCGCGGACGCAACCCAAGTGCTTCGCATCGACAAGCCGGCGGACGACGCGTTGACGCTGGTGCCCCTGGGCGAGTTGAAGCGCGGCAGTCGCGCCTTGGTGTTTCGGACGCAGAGCGGCGAAGGCCAGCTCCGGGTGGATCGGGTGCGCGGCGTGGCCAGCGCCGGTCCCAACACCTTGCGCCGTCTCCCTCCGGCGGCGCGCCGTTTGCCGTGCGCAATTGGGGTTTGGCTTGCGGAGGATCGTCCCATCCTCCTTTTGGATCTCGTGCAGACGCTGACTTCTCAAGGAAGGTCGTGAACCATGCCGGTGGAATCTGGGCAGGAAAAGAACACTGCTTCGAAGAAGAAGGCGGCTGCGCCCAAGGCGGGCGGAAAAGGGGGCGGCAACGCGCTGACGGAGACGCTCAAGGCGGCCCTCAAGGGCGATCTCACCGCGCGCGTGCCGGAAGGCAGTGTCTCGGGAGACAACGCGGTAGCTGCGCGGCTGGTCAATGAGCTCCTCAGCAAGCTCTCGCGGCAGATCGATGACTCCGAGTCGCGCAAGAGCGGGTTGGCACACGAAATTGAGAATGCCATCGAGGGAATGATGGCCCTGGTCAAGCAGGGAGATCTCACCCGTTGGAGCGGAGTGACCGAGGATCCCCAACTGGCCCCACTGCTGGAGGGGTTCAACAGGGTGATCGACACGCTGCGAACCTTCGTGCGCGAGATCAACGAAGCGGCCTTGCGGCTGTCTTCCTCGTCGAACGAAGTCTTGGCGGCGTCGACCCAGCACGAGACGTCGTCCACCGAGCAAGCCGCGGCCATCCACGAGACCACGGCCACGATGGAAGAGCTCAAGCACGCGTCGGCGCAGATCGCGGAGAACGCCGGTGCGGTGGCGCGCGTGGCGGAAGAGACGCTGGGTGCGGCGCGCGCGGGTCGGGGCGCGATCAGTGAGTTCATTCAAGCGATGCAGCAGATCCGCAGCGACGGCGTCGCGGTCGCGGACTCCATCGCCAAGCTCTCCAAGCGGGTCGAGCGCATTGGCACCGTTGTCGAAGTGATCGACGAGATCGCCGACCGGTCCGACCTGCTCGCGCTCAACGCGGCACTCGAAGGTTCGCGCGCCGGCGAAGCGGGTAAGGGCTTCTCCATCGTCGCGGCGGAGATGCGGCGCTTGGCGGAGAACGTGCTCGACTCCACCAAGGAGATCAAGAACCTGATTACGGAGATCCGGGAG
>JBQTKE010000116.1:0-7485 GCA_052386435.1 Myxococcaceae bacterium | reverse complement strand
TGGGTGATGCGAGCGTGAACATTGGCAGCATTCACTTGTCCCGGGACAAGGACCGCGGAGAGGCTGTCTCGCTCATCAACATCGACACCGCGCCGAACCCGAAGACACTCGAGGCGCTCAACGCGATCCCGGGGGTGCTCTCAGTGCGGCACATCAAGCTGTAAGCGGCAGCCGAGTCGAGATGAACAACGGCACTCGGACACGGCACGTTGGAGACGGTAGACCAGCAGGCTGCGGTCAGGAATGTCTGCCAGGGGCGGATGGATCACCGCATCCGTCATCCCGCTATGAGCGCCGCTTGGTTTCCTTCAGAGCGCGACGCACGTGATCAACATCTTTATCTCCGCGACCCGAAAGATTGACGAGCAGCACCGAGTCCTTGCCCATCTTCGGCGCCAGCCGACGCGCCTCCGCGATGGCGTGTGATGACTCCAGCGCCGGAATAATCCCCTCCGTTCGAGCCAAGTACTGAAGCGCGTCCAGCGCCGCAGCATCGGTCGCGCTGGCCAGCTGAAGACGCTTACTGTCCTTCAAGTGAGCGAGCTCTGGCCCCACGCCGGGGTAGTCAAGGCCCGCGCTGATCGAGTGTGCCTCCGCGATCTGTCCCTCCGGCGTCTGGAGCACGTAACTCTTCGATCCGTGCAAAACACCGGGGCGCCCCTTGGCCAACGAGGCACCATGGGCGCCAGTCTTGAGCCCCTTGCCCGCGGCCTCCACGGCGACCAATCGCACGTCCGCATCGTCAAGAAACGCCGAGAACAGCCCCATCGCGTTGGAGCCACCGCCGACGCACGCCACCACCGCGTCCGGTAACTTCCCTGCGTGACGAAGACACTGCTCGCGTGCCTCCTTTCCAATGACAGCTTGAAAATCGCGGACCAGGGCAGGGTAAGGGTGAGGACCCGCGACACTCCCAATGACGTAATGCGTGTCGCGAACCTGCGTGACCCAGTCTCGGATCGCCTCGTTCATCGCGTCTTTCAAGGTCGCCGTCCCCGCGGTCACGGGATGCACCTTGGCGCCGAGCAGCTCCATGCGAAAGACGTTCAACGCCTGGCGCTCCACATCCACCGAGCCCATGAACACTTCGCAGGGAATACCAAAGAGCGCGCAGGCCGTGGCGGTGGCGACGCCGTGTTGTCCCGCGCCGGTCTCCGCGATGATCCGCTTCTTCCCCATGCGGCGCGCGAGCAGGACCTGACCGAGCGTGTTGTTAATTTTGTGCGCGCCGGTATGGCAGAGATCTTCACGCTTCAAAAAGATCCGCGCGCCTTTCAATTCCGCCGTCATCCGGTGCGCTTCGGTGAGCGCGGTCGGTCTGCCCACGAAGCGGGTGAGCAGAACCTCAAGCTCGCGCTGAAATGAAGGATCCGCGCTCGCGGCGGTCCACGCCTTCTCCAACTCGTCCAGCGCCGGCATCAACGTCTCCGGCACGAACCGGCCACCGTACTCTCCGAAGCGTCCTCGGCTGTCTGGGCTGTTTGTAAAAATGGCGGCCCTCTATTTCTTGGTCTTCGGGGTTGGGAAGCTCCGAGCGAAGATCTGCTGCGCATTTGCTTTGAGACGCTGCGTGGGGGCCCGCTCTGACATCGCTTGCCACGCTTCCTTCGCCTCGGGCGAGCGCTGACGCTCTATCAAGTGCATCACGCGGACTTTGAGCTCTTCGCTGTACGCGCTCTCTTCATTCACGAAGTCCCGAACGAACGCGGCCAGCTCTTTGGATTGCTTGAGCCGTTCGTTGCCGCGCACGCGGTGGAGCATCACCCGGAGGATCTCGTTGTCGCCCGGCGATGCGTTCAGCGCCTCGCGAATCAGCGCGACGGTGCCAGCTTCTTCCCCAGCGCCCAAGGCCTGTGCTGTCGCGCGAAAGAACGGATAGCCGCGGCTTTTCTGAGTGCGAATCGCGGCACGCAAGGCAGCCTGTGCGGGACTGTCGCCAATCCTCGCCACCCCCACCGCGATCGCTCCGGCGAAGTTGATGTCGAGCTCGTTCTTCTCAATCTCCGCCAACAGGTATTCCTTGCCGGCGGGGTAATCCACCTTGCCCAGCACCTCCAGCGCGGATGCGCGAACGCGGACCATCCCCAGCGCGTCCTCGGTGAGGTTGTCCGGTCGCTTTGCCAGCGAGAGCACGACGGGGCCGAGATCCGCGGGCAGCGCGGTGTGAGGAGATTCGCCCAGCCGGTTCAACACCGCCTCGCGTACGTAGGGCGACGGATCCTTGGTCAACGTCTCCAACACTGTGGTCAGCGCGTTCTCACTCGGTCGAGTGGGGACCGTCGCGTCGGGATTGACCAGCTCTCCCAACAGCGCGAGCTGCGCCTGGTAGCGCCACACGGGATCCGGATCCGAGCGCGCCGCAAGAGCCCAGGCCTGCTCGCTGACCGCCGAGCTCTCGACCGTGGTCAGCGCGGTGAGCCCCTTGTTCCAGTTCACCCATTGAGGTGCGGCGGGGAGCTCGAACTTCACCGTCACGCTGGGCTTGTCGACCAGGATCGTGCGCTCCTCGTGGAACGACGGGCTGCTCTCTCGATGAAAGACCACCGGCAGCTTGAAGACGAAGGGACCTTTCTGATCCGCGTGAATCGGTCTTTGCGTGATCGTCACCGTGGCGGTGTTCCCGGAGAAGCTCACGGACGGAGTGATCACCGGGTACCCCTTCTTGTTCAGCCACGCGTCGTGAAACGGCCGGACGTCTTTGCCGAACATCGCGAAGAAATCTTGCGACGTCGCGTTCTTGAATCCGAACTTGGCGAGGTAGTCCTTGAGCACCTTGCGCAGCTGCGCGTCGCCCACCCAGAGCTCGAGCATCTGCAGAACCGCGGCGCCCTTCTGGTAGGAGATCGAGTCGAACCCGTCCTGAATCGTGGGTAGGTCCTTGATGATCAGCGCATGGGCGCGCGGCCCCTTCTCGATGCGGAAGTAGCCGGTGAGCAGCTCCTCCGCGCGTCCCACCGCGACCATGTCGTTGCCGTAGTATTCGGCGACGGCTCTATCCCCGAGATAAGTCGCGAAGCCCTCGTTGAGCCAGGTGTCGTTCCACCACTTCAGTGTGACGAGATCGCCGAACCATTGGTGCGCCAGCTCGTGAGAGATCAACGAGACCTGCGAGGGGCGCGAGAGGAGATCATTGCGGTGGTTGAGCACCAGCATGTTCTCGCGCGCCAGCACCAGCGAGGTGTTCTCCATGCCTCCATACAAATAGTGCGGCACCGCAACTTGATCGTATTTCGCCCAGGGATACGGAGTGCTCAAGATCCTCGCCTGCGTCGCAATCAGTGCCGGCGTGGCGTCGGCGGCGACGAAGGCGAGCTCGGATTTTCCGCGCGGCAGATAGAGCGTCGCGGGAACTGATCCGGTCAGCGTCAGCGCTTCGAAGTCTCCAATCGCCAACGCGACCAGGTAGGTCGAGTGCGGTTGTGACTGAACCCAGTGGACGCGGCGCAGGTTCCGTCCCTCGGCGGCGAAGGCCTCGTCCGTCTCCTTCGTCCCGTTGGAGAGGACTTGATAGCGACCATCGACCACCGCGAGCAGCTCCGTCGTCGCCTTGTCCGCGGGATCGTCGTTGCAGGGAAAGAGCTGCTGCGCGCCTTCCGGCTCAAAGTGGGTGAAATAGAACGGCAACCCGCCCGCAGTATCTGACGGCACCGTATAGAAGCCCCAATCCGGCTTCACGCTCGCCTTGCCGGTGTAGTCGACGACCACCGTGAGCTCGCGCCCACTCGGCAACGCCTTCGCGGGTTTTAAAGTCAGCGTGCCGGTCTGAGCCTGGCGATCGTCGTTGCGTTTGAAGTCCACGCGCGCGCCGTCGACGGTGACTCCCTTCACCTCGTAACCCAAAGCATCCAGCTCCAACGTCGGCAGAGACCGCTTCGCCTTGAGCTTGAGCGTGGTCTTTCCTTCGTACGCGCCGCCCTCTCCAAGCCGCAGCTCAATGCGGTAGTGGCTGACGTCGTAGGGCCGGTTCTTGGGTGACGCCAACGGATGCGCGCCCCAAGCGCTCAGAGAAAGAGAGCAGAACCACCAGACCCATCCACGCATGTGCTGCCTCCAAGGCGAAGCAGTGGACGCTACAGCAACCCGCTCGGTCGCCCAGCAGGAAAGCAACGTTCACTGACCGAACCCTGAGGCTGCCGCGCCAGCGAGCAACACCTAGCTTTAGGTCACTATGCCTCGAACCTATCGATTCGATCATTTCACCCTTGGCGACCACCAGATTGATCAGCGGACCTCCGCGGAGGAGAAGCAACACCTCCACGAGGGCTCCAACGGCTCTAGCTCTACCGGAGGCGGCGTGCGCTACGGCAGACGCCACGCGGAGACCGAGGAGATTCTCGCCGCGCGCAAGATGGCGGCGCAGCTGGAGCAAGCCTCTGACGACGACGAGCTCAACTCCGATCCTGGGTTGAAGGAGATGTACAAACAGCTCGAGTCGTTGGTGGAGTCTGAGCCGGCGACACCGCAAGCGGATGTGACCGCGCACTTCGAAGCGCAGAGCGCACGGCCTCAGCCCCCGCTGGGCAGTCTCCCTGGTACGGAGGGGCCTCCCCCACCCAGCCGGCTTCACGAGGTCCTCGAGTTGGCGCAGACGCACGCGCGCGCTGTAGCCACCTCCGTGCGCGATTTCCGCTCCGCCGCCACGAACCTGCTGACGCTTCCGCGGGAGGTGGTGAAGGTGATCCGCGGTCCGTCGCGTTCCTCGTAAAAAGGGAGGCATCACTTGGAGCTGACGCTCGTCTCCTACAACATCCACAGCGGCATCGGGACGGACGGCAGTTTCAACCTGCGCCGTGTGGGCGAAGTCTTGGCTGAGATCAACGCGGACGTGGTGGCGCTCCAAGAGGTGGGGGACTTCCTGGGGAAAACGGAGCATGCCGAGCATCCGGAGCTGCTCGCCAAGATGCTTGGCATGCACCTCGCCTTCGGTCCCAACGTCGTTCGCGGAGAGCGGCGCTACGGCAACGCGATCCTCTCCCGGGTGCCGATAAAGAAGTCGCGAAACTACGATCTCTCCGTGGACAACAGGGAACCGCGCGGTGCGCTCCGGTGCGATCTGGAGCTCGACGGCGGCGCCACCCTCCACGTCTTTTGTCTGCACCTGGGCTTGTCGATCAGCGAGCGCCGCGAACAGGAGGCGCTGCTCTTGAGCGCGGACATTTTGCGCGATGCGGTTCGGCAGGATCCGGTCGTGGTCTGCGGCGACTTCAACTACTGGTCCAACGGTCAGGTTCCGGCGCTGGTGCGCAAGGCGATCCATGACGCGGCGCTTCTCCTGCATCGACCGGCGCGCACCTACCACGCCCGTTTTCCCTTCATGCGCTTGGATCGCATCTACGTCGATGACGGCGTGAAGCCTTTAGACGTCTGGGCGCACCGTTCCGCGAAGAGCCGCGAGGCGTCAGACCACCTACCGCTGGTGATGCGGTTCGAAGCGCCCATGCTCGAAGACCGGGTTCTTGCCCCCCCGGTGGAGCTCTCGCACTAAGGTCGGGTTTACGACGGTCGCCAGAAGCGAACCGGAAAGTCGCCAAGAAATGCCTCGCGCCTGGTTGTGAGGTGGGTGAGCGGTGTCTAGCTTGGCGACGACGCGGTGAGCATGAGAGCGACGTCGACCGAGGACCGGATGGCATTGGGGAGGGAAGACCCAGATCGCGGTGGAATCGCCGCGCTCATTGGCCGGATGGCGGACGGTCTGGGCAAGCTCTTCACGGAGCACTTGGCGCTCGCAAAGTTGGAGCTCGCGGAGGACGCGCGCGTGCTCGGCGGGAATTTGGCGAAGATCGCCGCGTTCGTGCCGTTCGTATTGGTGGGCTACATGCTGCTCTGCGCGGCGCTGGGGATGGTGTTGGCCCAGTGGGTGGGTTACGCGGGCGGCTTTGGCATCGTCGGCGGGGCCAATCTGCTCGGCGGCGGTTTCGGCATATATGTCGCGAGCGCGAAGCTCCGGACCCACGCCATGATGAACGACTCCATCGAGGAGATGGGGCGCAGCGCATCGGTGTTCAGCGGCGACGCGGCATCCGAGCGGTCTCGGGAACAGTCTCTACTGCCCGCGGAGGGGCAGCGGTCATGAACGTGAAGCAAGAGAGCGGCGCCACGCGCACGGCGGATCAAGTGAAGGCAGAGATCGAACGCGCGCGCCAGCAGATCGAATCGTCTGTCACGGGCTTGCGGCAAGAGATGGCCATGCGTACCGATTGGCATGAGTGGGTGCGCCGTCGTCCCGGGCTTTGCCTCGCGGCGGCCTTCACCGTCGGCTTTGTTATTGGAACGCGGAAATGAATCTCTCGAACACCCATTCACCCCAGGGGAACACCGTGGAAACCACTCGGAACATTGGCGACGTGCAGGACAAGGCCCGTGAGCTGCAGCAGCGGATCGCGCCGCAGATTGATCAGGCGCGTCAGAACTTGAACGACCTCAACACCCGCGCGCTGGCGTTCATCAAGGAGCGTCCGGGGACTGCGCTGCTGGGAGCGCTCGCGTTGGGCTACGTCGTCGGGAAGCTCGCCTCGCGGCGGTAGGAGAAGACATGGAGCGTACGCAAGGCAATGGAAAACACGGGGTGGGCGAGCGCGTGGAGCAGATTGGCGACTCCGCGCAGCAGCTCTGGTCGGACGCGCGGGGAGCAGTGACCGACTTGTCGGATTCAATCGATCTGAAAGGCCGCATGGAGCGCCATCCCTACGCCACGCTCGCCGCGGCGGTGGGCGTTGGTTATCTGCTCGGCGGGGGCTTGTTCACCCCGCTCACCGCCAGCATCTTTCGGCTGGGCGTTCGTCTGGCGGCGCTGCCTTTCGTGAAGGACGAGCTGCTGGGCATGGCGGAGACCGCGCTCGACAACCTCACCCGTGGCGTGCCGGACAACACCAGCGGTCCGCGCGGGCCGGGCTCATCGTCGGCGGTCTAAGCGTTTCGTATTCACTCAAACCGGGAGCAGACCATGTGGAAGACCCTGAAGAACCTGCGTGACTTGGAGAAGGACGACGTGCTGGAGCTGGTCAATCTGCAGACGCGTCGTTCGGCGATCGATTACGTGTTGCCCACGGTGAGCGTCTTCGGACTCGGCCTGTTGGTGGGCGCCGGACTGGGCCTGCTGCTCGCGCCGAAGTCGGGTTCAGAGCTGCGCGACGACCTGCGCGCGAAGCTGCAGAGTGGTCAGGAGCACCTCGCCTCTGGGCTCTCCTCCAACTTGAGCAGCGCCAACAGCAACTCCAACTCCAACGAGCGTCTGCCGCGCGGCATTTAGAGCGTCGATTCAGACTTGTTTTCAGGGGGCCAGTGCGAATCTTCGCGCTGGCCTTCTTGCTGTCTTGGTAGCTTCCGCGCCCTTATGACCACTTCACTGTTTTTGACCGCCGTTCTTCTCACCGCCGCGCCGGGAGCCAAGCCCATGTCGTTCTACGAGCTCAAGACCCAGACCCTGGATGGAAAGCCCGCCGATCTCTCCGCGTACAAAGGAAAGGTCGTCGTCGTGGTGAACAC
>JBQTKE010000115.1:0-2675 GCA_052386435.1 Myxococcaceae bacterium | reverse complement strand
CAGGACAATTGGGGCATCTCTCGAGTGCGCGCGGGTGGAAGTGGGGGCTCGGCTGGAGAGCAGTTCCAAGTTTCCACCGTGGCGATTGATGCTCTCCTCGACGAGCACGGGGTGGAGACTGTGCAGTTGCTCAAGATGGACATTGAAGGCGCGGAGCTGTTCGCGCTGCGCGGGATGGCGACGGGGCTGCGCGATCACCGGTACGAGCGGATTCTCTTAGAGCTTCATCCCGCTGAGCTGCGCGAACACGGATCGAGCACACGCGACGTCGTGGAACAGCTCACCGCGGCGAAATACACCGGGTGGGTCGTTGATCATTCGCCGCGCTCCACGCGACGCGCCGCCTACGCCCGCCACTTGCGAACCTCTGATTTCTTACGGCCGTTGGACGCGGTGGAGCTGGTCGATGCTTGGCCCCATGTGCTCTGGACCGCGCCCGGCGTTGCGCAACCGGAGAGCCAGCGATGATGGACTTCTCCCGCGTTCCCGTCGAAGCGCAGCGGCTGTACCGAAGATTCTGGGCGCCCAAGCTGGGGCAACGCATCTACAACCGCGTACGCGATCTCCCGTGGCAAGCCAGCAAGCTTGCGGATGGGCTTCGTTCCACCGAATTCTCCAAATTGGCCGAGCAGATCAGCGACTACACGATGGTGGGCAACGCGCGGCTGCGAGGGCTTTACCAAGCGGTGAACTTGGTGGAGCGACGTCGCATCGCCGGTGACGTGGTGGAGTGCGGAGCCGCGCGCGGCGGCAGCGCGGCGTTGATGGGACTGGTGCTGGCGCGCAGGTCGAGTCCTCGCAAGCTCTGGGTGTTCGACAACTTCGAGGGAATGCCCGAACCCACGGAGCAGGATCCGGACTACGAGATCGCCAAACGCTTCGTTGGGACGTGCCGTGGCGACTACGAAGATGTTCACGGACTCTTCGCGCGGCTCGGCCTGCTTGAACGCACGCATCTGATCAAAGGCCTGTTCCAGGACACGTTGGCGAAGACGTCGACCGGCCTCATCTCTGTGCTGCACATTGACGGGGATTGGTACGACAGCGTTCGCACTTGCTTGCAGGAGCTCTACCCTCGCGTGGCGCCTGGCGGAGTCATTCAGATCGACGACTACGGCCACTGGGAAGGCGCGCGCAAAGCGGTCCACGAGCTCGAGCAAGAGCACGGCTTGAAGTGGAAGCTGCGCTACCTGGACTACGCCGGACGGCAGTTCATCAAGCCGGCGTAGCTTCTCCCTCAGCGCGAAACGTCGACCCCTCTCGTCGCGAAACGGCTGGCAGCGTGTATGGTGCCGCGCCATGTCGCAGGTCCCAGTTCCCGAAGAAGGTTACGCAACGCTGGAGCGCATGGACGGCGCTCAGAACTACAACGCGTGGTTGGGCCGGAGGATACGGCCGTATTTGGGCGCTCGGGTGCTGGAGGTGGGCGCGGGCATTGGCACCATCACGGAGCAGATTCAGCAAGACCGCGAGCTGGTCATCGCGCTGGAAGTCGAGCAAGGCTACGTCGACCGTCTGAAGGAGCGCTTCAAGGACGCGCCTCACGTTCGGCCGCATCTGTCGGGTGTGGAGCTGGTGGACTGGAAAGCGCTGCGCAAGGAGCACGTCGACTCGGTGGTGCTCTCCAATGTCCTGGAGCACATTGAGGACGATGACGCGGCGGTTCGCAACTTCCGCCATGTGCTGGAGCCGGGCGGCAAGCTCGTGCTCTTCGTGCCCGCGCTGCAGCAGCTCTACGGAACGATGGATGAATCTGTGGGACACCACCGACGCTACACGCAGGACTCGCTCCGTCGCGTGCTGGAGTCGAATGGCTTCGAGGTCGAACGAATCGAGTGGATGAATCTGCTGGGCATTCCCGCCTGGTTTCTCAACAGCCGCATCTTCAAACGACGGGTGATGCCGCCGCTGCAGCTCAAGGTGTACAACTTGCTCGCGCCGTTGATCGCGCAGGCCGAGTCTCGGCTTCGCTTGCCAATTGGGTTGAGCCTGTTCGCCGTGGCGACCGCTCGCGAGGAAACGTGAGCTCTCGCCCGCTCTACGCCGTTGTCGTGGCGCTCTACCTGCTGTCGTTTCCGTATCACCCGGGGCTGCGCTCTCCGAACGAGCTGTGCCGATTGCTGCAGACGCGCGCGCTCGTGGATTTCGGGGAGATTGATCTTAACCGCGCGATGCAGACGTACGGCCCTGCGGGAGATCTCTCGTTCAAGGATGGACGCTACTACCCGTCCAAGGCGCCGCTGCTCTCCTTCGCGGCAGTGCCGCTCTACAAAGTCCTGGCGTGGTTTCAGAACCCCGTGCGTGAAGTCCCACTCGTTTTCTGGTCGCGGCTCTTCCTCACGGTGCTGCCGACGTTGGTCTGTCTGGTCTTTCTGCGCAGGTTTTTGCTGACGTATTTGTCGCAAGAGGTTACCGACACGCTCGTCATCACGTACGCGCTGGGGTCGCTCGCGTTCAGCTACTCCTTGCTGTTCATGAGCCACCAGACCGACGCCGTTCTGCTCTTCGGCGCGTTCTATGCGCTCTGGCGTTCGCTGCGGAGAGACTGGCCTCAGTGGGGCTTCGTGGTCGCGGGCGCCTCCGCGGGAGCGTCGATTACCGCTGAATACACGGGGGCGGCAGCGGTCGTCGTGCTCGTGATCTACGCCTTGATCGCGCGAGTGCCCCAGACCAAA
>JBQTKE010000114.1:0-13020 GCA_052386435.1 Myxococcaceae bacterium | reverse complement strand
AAAAAAGTCTGCCAGAGAGGGACATTTTCTAGGGGTCATCCCCAGGGTCGATCAAACTCAGATCCCCTGCGCAAGCTGAATTTCAGTACCGATCTAATTTCAGGGGTTTGAAATGCGGAGGCCCTGGCTTTCACGCTGTCTCGCACGCGTGACGTCCTGAACGCTGATTCGCCGCCCTATCAGCGCCAGAGCCACTGGCGAATCGGCCAGTGTCCTGAGGGTCAGGGGGGCCGAAGGGGTGAGGTGAGGCTGAAGAGACGAAGTCTGCTCTGCCTCTTCACCGACTTAATCGGCGCGCTCTACAACTGTCTGCCGTAGGTCAAAGCTTGAGCTGCACCACGAAAGAAGTCCAGCGCGCCGAGCCCTGCGACGTTCCTCGAGAGATCCGAAGCGTCTGGCCATCGGTGAGCGCGTGGAACCCCAGCATCTCGCCGAGCGTGTCGTTTGCCGCGAAGGACCCCTCCCCTCCGCCCTGACCGGACTGGGCCTGGTTCCCTGCGAAGACAAGGGTGCGGGTGGGGTCCACCACCGCAATCGCAGATGACGTGACGAGCACTCCCGCGCCCACTGAGCTGGTCACCTGCTGCGTGGAGGCCTGGCCCCCGAAGTCGATGCGCTGCCAGGCGATGGCATCAACGGTGGACGCCGTACACGTGACGCCGTGCCCACGCGCGAAGCCGAGCGCGGTCGCTGACGTGAGCTCCCCACGCACCATGCGATCACACATGACAGTGCTACCGGCGTTCGTTCGATAGGAAAACAGCAGGACGCTCGCGCCGGGAGTGGCGACGGGCAGGTTGGCAACCGTCTGGGTCAGTCCGGTCATCGGCGGCGTCTCGCCTCGAGTGACGGTGATGCCTTCCATCTCCACGACCTGGATCGCCGCGCGCTGCTGAAGCGGACAGGGCGACGAGGCTCGCAGCTCGACCGACGTCGCGCTCGCCAGCTGCGCGCTCACGAAGTTCTCGCTCGTGTAGTCGAGATCGACAGCGTACTGGCTGTAGAGGACGAAGGTCTTCGAAAGCGTCACGGGCTGAATTGAAACCATCTCAGCGCTCTTCCCCGCACAGGAAGCTTCCAGGTGCTGGACGCGCAGACCGGTGCCCAGCTCCGCGGTCTGCCAGGAGATGTTCACCGTCGTCTCGATGGCGGCGCGATCGCAGAGAATCTCGTTCGGGGAGGTGAGCCTGCAGCGGACGCTCGTCTCGGAGACGGCAGACCCGGTGGAGGTCGCCTGGAACAGCAGCAGCGTTCTCGAGATGTCCCTCTGAGGAGGAACGACGGGACAGACCACCATGTTTTTCGGCGTCGCCAGCGTGCAGGCGCCGGTCCTGACCGCCGGAAGCACAGTGTTCGACTGGACCGCCGTGTCTATCCCGCTCGCTCCCGCGCGCACCGCGGCCGCGCCGCCCTTCGCGGCCCGGAAGTAGAAGGTGGCCACGTCGTCCCCTGCGGTGACCGTGGCGGAGGCGGTTGGCGACATGCACGCGTCGGAGAAAAGCGCGACCCCGGGAGATCCGGAGAGCGTGAGCGAGACCCCGGCGTTGGGACGCACGACGTTGCCGTAGACGTCGTGAAGCTGGACATAGACCTGACCGGAACAGGCCCCAGCCTGGAGGGTCTGCGAGGGCGTGGGGATGACCGCCTTCACCGGCGCCCCAGGGCGAATGAGGACCGTCCCGGACGCACTCTGCAGCTGCGCCGCGCTCGCCTGGAGGGTCACGGTCCCAGCCGCCTTGCGCGAGAAATAAAAGGCGACCTCACCCGACCTCGCGGGCACGGCCACCTGCGCCAGCGGCGTCTGGCACGCCGGGTCCTCGAACAAGATCGGGGTCGACGACGAGGGGGCGCTCAACCGGATCAACGTGGCTTCACCCGCAACGGTGGGTCGGCCCGTCTCGTCCCGAAGCTCGAGGCCCCAAGGGCCAGCGCATTCACCCGCCTGCGTCGCCGTTGGATCTGACTTGAAAGCGAGCCGAGCCGGTGGACGGGGCTGCGTGGCCCCTGCATCCGGCGGTCCCGCATCTGGCGGTCCCGCATCTGGCAGTCCGGCGTCCGGCGTCCCCGCATCGCGATCCCTCTCGCCCACGGCCGATGCACCCGCATCCTGAAGCGTCGACGCCTGCTCGATGCCCGAATCGCCGACGTATACCGGCGCCAGGTCCGGACGAGGAAGCACAAGGCTCACCTGCAGGACGGTGACCTCGCCCCTCACGAGACGGCTCCGTTCCTCTCGCCAGTGAATAAGCGTTCCGCTCCGCCACGCCTCCACTCGGACGATGAGCTCCGCATACGGCGCGGTGCGTTTCGAGGAAGGGTCGACCACGAAGTTGAAGCGAGCGGGGAGCTTCACCTCGTCGCCGACGAGCTGGGTCGAGGAGAGCTCTCCTCCCTGCACGTCAAGCACCAACACGCGCAGCCCGTCGAGCTCAGGTGCCGCTGCGGACTCGTTGCTCACCACGAGGTGCAGCGCCGCTCTGTCGCCCCCGCACGCGGAGCCCAGCCAGAGAGACACGAGGAGCGTCGCTGTAAGGAATCCGGGAGAGCGCCTGTTCGGCATAGCGGCGCACAGTAACCAAGCGTCTCGGATGAGCGATACGGACTACTGGGGCGCTCGCTGTTACAAGAGCACAGAGACACCGCAATTTTCCATCCAAGATGCGGGTGGCGGGCGACACGGGCCACTGCCCGCTGCCGGCGCGAGCCCAGCCCCACGAGCACAGGCTCTAGCACCAACGCCCTATGGCCGGCCCGCGGGCGTTTGGTGCTAGTCGTTGAGCGCTCCTGCCAGAATCCAGGTTTGCAGCGCGTCGAGCGCGTCCTGCGGCAGCGGCTGCGGCACGTTGTTGGAATTCAACGGCATCCGCAGATTGACGATGCTTCCGTCGCCCGACACCTTCAGCCAGAGGTAACTCTTCTCCGGACTGCCTGGCTGAATGAGATTCAACGAGGCACGCTGCAACGAGCTCTGGAGCAGGCGCGCGTGCACATCGCCGTCGACAAGGTTCAAGCCTCCCTGCGGATTCGCGCCGCCGTGACAACCACCACAGCTGACGGCGAGCAGCGGCTGAACGCGCGTCTTGAAGGTCACGCCGTTGCCGACGATGTTCAGCGCGGCCGGGTCCGCGATGTACGAGCAGTTGTTGTAGTCGATGTCACTCAAGATGGAAGGCGACTGCACACCCTCCAGTCCCTCGATGAAGCACATCAACCCCAACATGTCGGGGATCGACGGCGGCTGGTTCGCCAGAGGCATGCGCGTCCCGGGCACCTTGTCCGCCTGCATGTAGCCGCGCAGTCGAGCGACGAGATAACTCTCTTCCGGCCTCCCGGGATTGAGCAGGGAGACGATGTTCTGCGCCGTCGAGCCGAAGGTGCCGTTGCGGTTCTGGTCGCCCTGGAGAATGCCAGCGGTGGCAATGCGGGTGGCTGAGTCAGCCTGATACTCCGCGACCGTCGCAACGAGGTGCCGACGATCCGCGAGCACATACCATCGCGATCGATACGACGCGAAAGGCAGCGTCTGCAGATTCCCCGCGGCGTCGACGAAAGTCCGAACGAACAGACCGCTGCCATAGGGATCGTTCACCTTTGCGGGGAGCGGCTTGCTCAGGAAGACGTGCAGACCGGGGCTGACCTCGTCGGGCCGAGTGTCCGTTTCGTCGTAGTCAGGAGAGACACCTGGAACGAGGTCCAGCCATCCGACTTCCGTCTCGTCCATCGTCTGACCTTCGAGCTGAAACTTATCGCCGGGACGCTCGCAGCGATCGAACACGCTAGACCAAGAGCCCGGCTGCACGTTGCAGCGCGCCCCAATCGCCGACATGAACGTCGCCGACGTGTGCAGGTCCGGATACTCCTTCTGGTTGTGACAGACGCCGTTGGTAGGGCCGCAGGTGCGAAGAATGACCTTGTGCTGCAGGTCCATGCCGGTCGGGTAGCGCGTCTGCGCCTCGAGCACGAGCGGATCAGCACCAGTGTACGGCATCGCTTTGACGATCGGCGACATCGACGGCCGTTCGGGGGTGAAAAGAATCTCTCCGCTCAGCGGATCCGGAAAAGCTTGATTGCCGCACGCGGAGAGCAGCAGCGCCGCGGCGAGACTCGCGGCCCCTGGAGACAGAGAACGCGTGCTCATGCGAAGAGATCCTCGATGGGCCGATCCGCAGGGAACGCGGTGCTGTGATCCGCGCCGAGCAGATCCATCATTGTCTTCATCATCGACCGGTAGGAGTAGACCTTCCCCACTGCGGAGAGGTCCACCTGGCGGGTAAGACCCAGCTGCTTACCGCCCTTGCCTGCCGCTTCGACGAGCCCGCCCATCATCGGCATGGACATCCAGCGGGTCGCGTAGTCGCTGCCGTGATCACTTCCACCGGCGGAGTTGAAGCGTGACCCGCCCGTGGTCCGACCGAACTCACTGCCCAGCACCACCAGCGTCTTGTCCCAGTACGTACCGCCCTCCGGGTGCTGCATCTTGTGGAGCGCCACGTGCAAACCACTGAGCACGCGGTTGAGGCGATCTAGCTCCATGGGCAGGTTGGTCTGCTCCGCGGAGTGCATGTCGTAGCCGCCTTGGCTCAAGAACGCCGCGTGGCTGCCGAAGTGGAACAGCCGCAGCGCCAACGCCACACGACGCGCCGCTCGGTCGGTGCCGAAGAGATCATCCAGCTCGCGGTTGCTGATTCCGTCCACCTCTTCAGTGGAGCGGTTGCCGACCTTGAGCAACTCATCCGCGAAGATCTTCCCGTACACGCGCGTCGCATCGCGGGTCTGCTGATACGACTCGACTTGAGGCCGCAACGCCGTGTGCAGGCGAGCGCGGTACCGCTCGTCCATCTTCGCAGCGATGCCCGTGGCCCACGCAGGCATGGCGCCGTCGCCGCCCGCGTCGAAGCGATCGAACCCATCGCCATCGAGCACTGGAGGGCGATACCCCGCATAGATGCCCGAGCCAATCGCCATCCCTGCATCGCCCAGCGAGAACGCGGGAAGCAGCGTCCTTCCGCTCGCACCCGCCTGGGCCACCACCTCCTTCAGCCCGTAGTTGAGCAAGCTGAGGAAGCTGGTCGAGCCGCCGACGTAGCCGGTGAGGAAGCGCTCCAGTCCGCTGCCGTGGTTACCGTCTGCGCGCGCGGAAGTCGGCTCGTGATCCACGCAAGGAAAGAGACACATTGAGCTCGTGATCGCCGTGACCTTCTGCATTCCCAACTTCTTCCGCGTCTCACCGCCGTCGCGATCCGTGAGCCACGTCGCGCTCTCCAGCAGCGTGGTGGCGCCCCACTCGGTTCCCGCCGCGCGAATGCGAGAGACGCCGAACGGATTGAACTGCCCATCCACATCGCCGTTGAACGCGGTGGTGAAACGGAAGCCGCCCGCGAGGCGAATGTAGATGAGATGCCGAACCGAGCCGCGCCCTGACGTCTGCGCGTGCGCGGTGCTGGGGATCCAGAGAGTAGGCGCACCGAGCGCTGCGCCCCCGGCGGCCAGGCCTTTAAGAAGCGTACGACGTCCGAATTTCTTGATGGATGCTGTCATGGCAATGGCTCAGTAAAGGAAGGTCTCAGCGCTCGACATCAGCGCGAAGCAGAGAGGACGAGCGAACTGCTCAGCGGTGCACGTGGTCGCCGCGCAGGTCGTGCCTGCGTTCTGCGCCTCGGTCAGCTCTTCCGCATTGGGGGCGCGGCCCAGCAACAGCTTGTACTGGTGCTCCGCAATCTGTCCGGCCAGCGCGGCATCCACCCCACGCGAGGAAGCCACACCGTTCGGGACCAAGCGCTCGAAGCTCGCCTTCGGTCCATCGCTGTCCCTGCCCGGAGCACACAGTCCATTCACGTAGTTGAGCTGAGTCGCGGTGGTGAGGATCGAAATGACTTTGAACCGTCCGCCCACCACGTTCTCCGGGCAACCGCCCAAGGTGCGCGCCAGCTCGCTGAAGCGGGTGTCGACGCCGCCTTCTTCCTGATCAAAAGCCCAGCGCGAGCTCTCCAGAACCTTGTACGCGGCGATGCTCCCCGATTCGATGAACATCTCCGGGTCGCTGATCCGGTGATCGCACATCGTACTCTCGACGCCCGAGTCATCCGCCAACGCCGTCAACCAAACCTCCGCGTCCAGCTGCTTGAGCGGTCCGTAAAGCCAGCGGTAGCTCCTCGCGGTCACACCCGCGTTCGACTGCAGATACGCCGCGCTGGTCACGACCGCGAAGTGCAGCGAACGAATGTCGCCGTTGTTGGCGAGCACGTACTGCACCAGCTCCTGCCGAACTTCCGGAGCCAGCGCGTCCAAGTCGTAGCCCAAGTACTGCTGGACCACGTCGTCGACCGCGCGCTCCCAGAAGGCGATGTCCTTGGCCAGCGTTCTGCCCGGCGCCTGCAGCTGCGCCCACTCTTCCGGCTTGAGCAACCCGGACCAGACCGTCAATGCGTTCGCCTCGCGATCGTTGAAGGCACGAATGTCCGGTTTGAGAATGAGCTCCTGATAGCCCCAGAGCACGCTGGTGCACTCGCCGCGCGTTGACTCATCCACTTCGCCGTCTTCATTGAGACAGCGGTAGCGAATGAACCCGTCCGGCAAACGCATGCCGAGCGCGACGTGATCGACATAACCCGAGTACCAGAGCGAATAGAGCCGAGCCATGTCGGCGCGCTCGTTCTCGAACGGAAGTCGTCCCAAGAAGTGACGGAAGAGCGCTTCCGCCCGGTCCTTCGGATCCGCGGCGCGACGCACCAACACCGGATGGGCACTGACGACAGCGGCGAAGAGGTCGTACGGGATAAGACCCTTCATCAGCTTTCGGACCAAGCGATCCATGTCGTAGATTGATTCAATGTTCAGCACTTGGGTGCTGTAGAGAAACGTGTCCGCGGCGCGGCGTTGGTTGACCTGAACGAACTCCTCGCTCGCGATCATCCGGCGCGCCGTCTCACCGAAGCCTCCTTCGCAGAGCGTGGTCATCTCCTCCGCGGTGGGAAGCTTGCCCATCAAGTCCACCGCCATGCGACGGCAGGTCTCCGCGGAAACGATGGGCTGATGCGCGAGTCCCACGCCCCAGAGTCTTCGACACAGACCCTTGTTGAGAGGGTTCTGCAGATTCGCGGCATCGCAATACGCCACGCAAGCGCCATCGCAATCAGGCGGACGCGTGTCGTCAGGAAGCGTCGCCACCATGCGCGGCTCAGGGAGCGTGTCCGCACCGCCGAGGAAGTTGCCGGAGGTGATCGGCTCGCCGTTGCCGACCAAGTCAGAAGGCCCTTGCGCCGGGTTCTCTGCATCGAACGAATAGCCTCGGCTGCATCCGACGACCGCCAGACACAACACGAGACTGCCCACTGCTCTCAACGGATTGACCATCTCACTGCTCCTACAGCGACACTTCCGCGCCCAACGTCAAACCGAACCGCCAACTGCCGGTTCTCCACCACTTCTGGACGCGCAACCCGTCCACCATCTGATCCGTGGCGAACAGGTAGAGCTCCTGGTGCTGACCCGTGAGATCCGCACGGAGGTGAAACCAGTCCCACATTTTGCGTCGCATCCCAACGCCCAAGCCGGCGACCCAACCCAGCCGAGGACCACTGAAGACGCCCAACCCTTGCTGCTGCAGCCGATCAATCTCTCGTCCAAAATCACTTCCCGTGGTGGGCCAGAGCAGAGCCAGCCCCGCGCGCGCGCCAAGAACCAATTCGAAGCGCTCGAAAGTCCGGAACGACAACTCCCCTTGCGCGAAGGCTTCCGAGAGGAACCCGAACTTGAAGTTGTTGTTTCCAGAGGAAGAGTAGTTTCCGAAGATCCGCGCACCCGGTCCCACCCGAATGAAACGGTTCATCGGAATGAGCAGCCAAGCCGTCGTGGAGAAGAACGATCCGCTGCCGTAGTCGAAGGACTCGTCCTGACGCGTCTGGTTGATCCAGTGCTCGCCAACGAGCCGGTTGCTCTCGCCGAAGAAATCCGCGCCCACGCCCAGACGCCGGCCCGTGTCCGGAGGAGGCGGCGCGCGATCGACAGTGATCGCCACAGGAGCCGCGGGCGGCGCGACCGCGGCGTTGGGAGCAGCCGAGGGCGTGGTGGAAGCGGCGCCCGCGGGCGTCGACGAGCTCGCCGCAGGCGTCGATGACGTCAACGCGGCAGGGCTGGGCGCGGTCGTTGAGGCCTTCGCCGAGACAGGCGCGGAAGGTTGCGCAGTCGGCTCAACTTGCGCAGGCGTCGACGGCTGCTTGGCTGGTTGTTTCTTTTTCGCCAACGCAGGGTCTGCCACCAGGAGCGACGCGATCGCGAAAGCGGCCAGGCCTGAGGGGCGAAAGAGACTCATGGCGGGGGATTATGAAGATCTCTTCAGAGCGCAGCAGCGGGGACACCGTAAGGCGAGGTGGGCGTGAGTCCCAGACCGGCTCACCGGCCGAACGCAAGGCCTCGACCGGTCGACGCGCTCGGAGTGAACACATACCCTTGAAGCGCAGATGACGCTTAAGACAACACTCGTGGTGGATGGTGGAGGCGCGCGCGGCGCCGCCGCAGTGGCACTCAACGAGGTTGCCGGGCGTGGAAGAGACGTACGAGCAGAACCCGTCCACGATCGACGCGATACCACACGACGAACGGCAGGGTCCGCAGAAGAATTTGCCGCAGGGGCCCAATCTCCCGGCCCGCATGTGGCGTCGTTGCGAGCAAAGCACGAACATCGTTCAGTTCGATTCGCAGGTTCCCAGTATGGGTATTGCGGCCTTGCTCTCTCAGGAACGCGACCTGCGCTTTGACGTCTTGGACGAAGTGTTTCGCGAGCGCGACCCGGGCGGCGCGACCTCCTTTTGAAACACCGCCTCCATCTCGTCCCATGACACCTCCGGATTGCAACCCTCCAGATGGTCCTGCCACGACGCCCAGGCCCGTGCACGCTGCCACTCTTCCGCTGCGCTGAGCTGCTCTTGCTCTTCAAGCTCATGAAGACGTTCGGAAGCCAAAGCGCGGAGAACGGTCGAAAGTTTGAGCGAGCGGCGCGCCGCCTCATTCTTCAATCGGACTCGCAACTCACCGCCAACCATCACGCTAATCGGGCTGGGCTTGGGCATAGTGCATTTCACTATAATCACAGACCGGCCCATGCACCAACCCACGCCTCGCGCAAGGACATTGGGTTGCATGTTTGACGCCGCTCGCTTCTCGACAGCAGCTCGTCGCTTTCTGGGGCTTCGAATGATCCGGCAGCGCGGGTCACCAGCTCGCAGGAACCGGGCGACCCTCTTCAAAGCCAGCCGCGCTCTGCACGCCAATAACCGCCTTCTGATGCAGCTCCTCCAGCGTGCGAGCACCGACGTAGGTGCAAGCACTGCGTAGCCCCGCGACGATCTGATCAATCAGGTCTTCGACACCAGGCCGCTCCGGGTCCAGATACATGCGCGACGTGCTGATGCCTTCCTCGAACAACTCCTTGCGCGCACGCGCCATCAGCTTGTCCTCGCGCGTGCGCCCTCTCACCGCACGCTGACTCGCCATGCCAAAGCTTTCTTTGTAGAGCCTGCCGTCCGAGTCGCGCTGAGTGTCCGCCGCGCTCTCGTACGTCCCCGCGAACCATGAACCCACCATCGCGCTCGCAGCACCCGCGGCAATCGCCAATGCCACATCACGCGGGTGACGCACGCCACCGTCCGCGCAAACCTGCTTCCCCAGCTTGCGCGCCTCACTGGCACAATCCAGCACCGCGCTGAACTGCGGCCTTCCCACTCCGGTCATCATCCTCGTCGTACACATCGCGCCGGGACCCACGCCGACCTTGATCACATCCGCGCCCGCGGAGACCAAGTCCTTCACACCCTCGCGCGTCACCACGTTGCCTGCCATGACGATGGACTTGGGAGCCGCGGAGCGAACCGCCTCGAGCGCGGCCAACATCTTCTTCTGATGGCCATGCGCGGTGTCGACGACGATCAGATCCACAGCAAGCCGAGCGAGCGCCTCCGCCTTCCCCTTCACGTCGCCGTTGATCCCAATCGCCACGCCGACCATCAACTTGCCCTGCTTGTCGAGCGCCGGCGTGTACAGCGTTGATCGCAGCGCACCCTTGCGGCTCACCACCCCCAGGAGACGTCCGCCCTTTACCACCGGCGCCATCTTCAAGCGATTGCCAGAGAGCCGCTCGAACATCGTCTCCAGCGGAGCGCCGTCTTCAAAGGAAACCAGCTCCGTCGACATCACCCGGTGGAGCTGAGTGAAACGATCCACTCCCGCGCCATCCTGCTCAGTGAACACGCCCACCGGCTTGTCCTGCTCGTCCACCACAATGACCGCGCCATGCGCGCGCTTGTGAATGAGGTTGAGCGCCTCCTGAACCGTGTCGCTCGGACGCAAAGTGATCGGCGTCTCGTAGAGCGGGTGCCGCGACTTCACGTACTTCAAATTCGACTCGACGATGTCCAGCGGGATGTCCTGCGGGAGCACCGCGATCGCCCCGCGTCGCGCCACCGTCTCCGCCATGCGCTTACCAGCGATCGCTGTCATGTTCGCGACGACCAGAGGAAGCGTCGTCCCCACGCCATCCGCGGGACGAAGGTCCGCTTCCATCCGCGACTCAACGTCCGAGCGCGAGGGAACCAGGAACACCTCGCTGTAGGTCAGGTCGTAGGTCGGCCGCTGATCATCCTGAAAACGCAAGGCATCCTCCGCTGTCGATTGTGAAGATGCTCATAACGCGAATGCACTGAAGGATGACGCCATCTTCCGGGGCTCGGTGCACTATCTGGCGCGGACGCAGGGGAATCCCTCATTGGCTGAGTGCACTTCGGCGGGCTCGGTGAAGCTCGAGCGCATCTGGACGGGGCAGACCTACGACCGCGTGAAGATCACGGTGGAGCTGCAATTCCGAGACGGCACGGTGTACCCGACAGGCTCCCAGATCGTTCAGGGAGTGCTCAACGAGGTCTGCGAGTACTTCGACGTCGACGACGAGGACCGCCCTGCCTGATCGGGTGGGCGTCAGTTTCAGCCGGAGCGTCACGCTTGGCGCCCCATGGAGCTGTGCACTATGATTGCTCCATGGCGAAGACACCCAAGGCAGAGTCGTTGCCGGTACGTCTGACGAAAGTCGAACGCACCAAGCTGGCGCGAGCCGCCGAGCAGGCCCACCTCCCTTTGAGTACCTGGGTACGTCAGAAAGCCCTCGAAGCCGCCGAAGCCGAGAAGGGAGCCGAAGATCGGCGTGACCGCGTGGTCGAGTTCATGGCACGTCTTCGCGCAGGGAAGGTGAAGGGTGCCAAGGCCCACGCCAAAGCGGTCGAGCGAAGCCGGTCACAGGGCAGGCAGCGGTGATCCCGCTGGTGGTGGACACGTCCTTGTTCATCCGCGCCGAGCGTGGAGAGGCCCAAGCCATCGATCGGATTGAGAGGCTTCTCACGGAGTCATGGAGCATTGCATCTGTCACGCTCTACGAGCTCACTTGCAGCTCGGCATTGACTGACGAGCTGCGACAGTTTTACGAAGATCTGTTTGGCTTCGCGACGGTGTACTCCGTCACCCGTGAGGCGGCGGAGGCGGCAGCTTTTGCCAGCTCGCTGCGCAGGGCGCCATTGAAGGCTCCTGATGCCCTGATCGCAGGAGTCGCTCTGGAACGGGGAGCGCGAGTCGTCACAGCGGACTCGGGGTTCCTCCGGATCCCCGGTCTCGACGTTGAGCTGGTTCTTCCCTCCTAAGTCTTCCCTCCTAAGGTTGCACTCAGTGGGGAGCTTGATGCGAATCTAAACGTCGCTCGGTCGCGGTCCGGGAGCACTGCCTTACGGCAACGGCAGCCAAAGCGCCGCCAACTCGAGCTCGATCGCCTCAAACGGCTCTGCTCGGATCGTCTTCTCATCCGAAAACGCGCCGACCTCCAGCCACTTTCCCTCGCTGAGCCGAAAGATCTCCAGCGTCTTCCCGACCGGGTCGATGAACCAGAGATGGCCAACGCCGTCGCGCGCGTAGATGTGGTTCTTGAGCACCCGATCCAACCGCGCAGTCGAGGGCGACAGCACCTCGCAAACCCAGTCAGGTACCAGCGACATGAAAGGCTCATCTGGAGCAGGTGTTTTCGCGAGTCGCTCACGGCGCCAACCGGCCAGATCGGGGACGACGACGTCATTCGTCAGGTGAATCTCGGGTTCATCGAGAATCCACCACCCTCCGGGTCCACCCTTGCCACGACCAAATGGACCCAACAGCTCACCGCCAAGGACGGACGCGGAATGCGCATGTCCCAAGGCAGGTCGAGGAGACGTCCAGAGCTCACCCGCAACGATCTCTCCAACGAGGTTCTCTGGTACCCGCTTGAGATCTTCGTAGGTCGCAGGGGATTTGGCCGGCGCTCGCATCGCGTCGAAGACTACTCGCAAAGCGCCCACGGAATCGACCCAAGCTCGCAATACCAAGGCAACGCACTTTGCTCGCAATCGCGCCGTGGGCTGCGGTCCTCGCCGGCCATGGGCCGACCTTGTTTCAGGGCCTGGAGCGCTCGCGACACCTCGCGCTTGTCTCGACGAAGCACCTGAAGTCCGGCGCACTGGCGCTCCACTACCGCCGCAAGGCGGGATGACGCTCGACTCGAGACCCGGCTGGTGCGCTCAGAGCGACCAGGCACGCGCATCGTCTACGCCTTGCAGGCTCGAGGAGCTGGCCGGTGCTTGGAAAGACCGCCTCAGAAAATATGGCCCACCGACTCCCTCAGGAATAGACCACGACCACGAACAGCCGATCGCTTGAAGCAAGGACGCTCAAACACCTCGCTCCGGGCCAAGCAGGGTGACCAGGCTCCGGAAAGAGCGAGAGCACCCGGGTGTCGCTACATCGCCGGCTTCGCCGTGTCAGGGTTGCTCATCGACTTGGCCTTGGGCTTCCGCTTTCCGGCTGGACCGGCGTCAGGGGTTGCCGTGGTCCCCGTTCCAATGCCGCCCGCGTCGGTCGTGGCGGTGATGTGAAGTACACGGTGGTTCCCGCCGAGGACAGCTTCACGGACTGTCTGACGTCTGGGGAAACAAGGCGGTGGCCATTGATAAGGCC
>JBQTKE010000113.1:0-5873 GCA_052386435.1 Myxococcaceae bacterium | reverse complement strand
GCGGTCGACGCGCTTGGGCGGAGGACATTACCCACGACGTCTTCATTCGCGCCTGGGAGCACCGAGCTTGGCTGCGCGAGGAGGACGTGGGTGGTTGGCTCTTTCGGGTGACGCAGAACGCGGCCTTCTCCGCCCTGCGCCGCGAAAGCACCTTCGCGGGCAAGGTGCAGCACGCGCTCGACACCTTTCGCTCCCCCAGCGAACCGGCCACACCGGAAGAAGCGCTCCAGCAACGTCAGGCAGTGGATGGAGCCACCGCGACGCTCAATCGCCTGCCCGGACAAGAGCGCGTGGTGATGGCCATGAAGACGCTGGATGGGTTGAGCCAGCGCGAGATCGCGCAGATTCTGTCGCTGTCGGAGGGCTATGTTTCAAAGCTGCTCAGCCGCGCACAGGCGCGCCTGACGTCGTGGGGCTGGAAGGCGAATTATGACGGGCCGTGACTTTCGCACAGAGTTGCAGCGGGATGAGACGGCAAGGCTGGCCAGCGTGACCGCCGCCGACACGCAGCGGCTGCGCGCGCGCCTCGAACAGACGCTGAGAGCGAAGGAGAACAACGCTCGGCTCTCACTGGAGCTTCCACCGCGCCAAGGCTTCTTCGCGTCGCTGGGTCCAGCGCGCACGTTGTTGTTCGGAAGCGGCTTCACCGCGGTGCTCGCCGCGACCGTTCTCTCGATCATCTTCATCCGCAGCGATCGCTACCTTGAAGAGCTGGGAACGTTTGAAGTCGTCGCGCAGAGCGGCTCGCTCTCCACGCGTGTGGCAGGTCAGGACGTGGAGATCACCGCGGGTGAAGCGACGCTCCTGGATCGCATCACCGGGGTGGAGGTCCGCAACGAAGGGCCCACCGCGCTCCGTCGCGATCTCTCGGGAGTTCGCATCGTTCGGGGCAAGGCGCGACTCCAAGTGCAGAAGCGGCACAAGGGCACCTCGCCCGCGATCATCTTTGTTTCGGACGGCTCCATTGAAGTGATGGGGACGCAGTTCACGGTCACCCAGAAGGAATACGGCGGCGGACAGGTCACGCTTCACGAAGGCGCGATTCGCTTCCGCCCCCTGCGCGGCACGCCCGTCGATCTCCTTCCTGGACAGACCTTGACTTGGCCCTTGCCCGAAGCAATGGCGGTCCCCGCGCCTCCTCCCGAGCCTGCCGCACCCACGCCCCTCGCTCCGTCTTCACCGGGTCGCGCACGCTCCGCCGACGAGCTGCTCCAGGAAGTCGAGGTGTTGCGGGGGCGTGGCGAATACGAAACGGCGGCGCGCAAGCTCTCCGAAGGGCTGCGCTCCCAGCCAGTCTCAACGCGTGAACGGCTGAGCTTCGAGCTGGGCTCGATACTCACCCACCAGATCCAAGACGCGTCCCGGGCCTGCGCACACTGGCGTCGTCACACCCGGCAATACAGTGGCGGGCGTTATCGACAGGACGTGAAGCGGGCGCAATCCGCCCTCGACTGCCCCCCTCGATGAGACGTCAGCCCACTCCGGGTTAGACTGCCGATTCGATGAGTCGGTACGCCCTCCTCTGCTTCCTCCTCGCCTCTTGCGCCCAATCGGTCGATCACACGCCGACAACGGACCTCGTTGACGAGGAGAGCAGCACCCTCGAGACCGGAGTCGGCGTCTGGCAGAATTGGTTCTCCACGCGCGTGCGCCAAGACGCCGCGTCCGCTCGCTCGGGCGCCGCGGGGCTCAGCGTCTCAGTCGTCGCGCCCAATGGCTGGGGCGTGCAGGTGAGCAACTGGCCTGGGTTCAAAGCCACGCCCGGTCTGCACCGAGCCAGCTTCTGGGCGCGTCAGGCCGAAGGTGAATCGATCGTGGTCGACGCAGAGATCGCGTGGCGCGACACCCAAGGCGACGAGCTGAAGAGGGAGACGCTGAGCTCGAAGCAGCTCCTCGCTGAGTGGGAGCGCTTTGAGTTGGAGCTCACCGCGCCGGAAGGAACCGCGTTCGTAACGATCGCTTTCGTGGGTGACGGAGAGCCCGGCGCCGCGTTCGCGCTCGACGAGATCCACCTGCGGTAGAGCTGGGCACGATCACCGTCAGTCCTCTGCTATTGGGTGTGCGCCTGTGCGAGCCCTCCGACATCGCTCGAGCGCCGAGCCGTGAAGTTCCAGCGCGTTGTCCTGTGTGCGCAGACCTCCCACGAGCCACGAGGGAAAGTTCGCTGAGAGACTCGCGTAGCGCTGTTCATGAATCGACGCTCCACGCAGACCTGGGTCGCTCCCACTCTCTCGGTCGGTACGCGCCGTTCGCGCGCGAGCTTGCCCCTGGCGTTGATGGCAGCAGCGACGTTCGGCTGCAGCGGCGCGGCGACGCTCGAGGGCGTGACGGATCCCAGCCTGACCCCTGGCATCCTCACCGCCGCCGCGGGTCCCGCGCTTCCCGCCGCCAGCAGCCGCGTGCCCCGACTCACCCACACGCAGTGGGAAGAGACCGTGAGAGACCTGTTCGGACTTGCCGGGGCACCCGGCCTCGCCTCCGCGTTCTCTCCGGACCCACTCGGTACCAGCCTGTTCGACAACGATGAGGCCGTGCTCTCCATCGGCTCCGGACTCTGGCGCGACTACCAGCGCGCCGCGGAACAGATCTCCGCGCGTGTCACCGCCACGCCCGCGGATCTCGCCCGCTTCGTTCCTGCGCCACTCCCAACCGATCCAACCCAGAAGGCCAACGCGTTCATTACAGACTTCGGAAAGCGCGCGTTCCGGCGACCGCTCACCTCCGCGGAGGTCACCACCTACGCGGCACTCTTCGCGCAAGGCACCAACCTCACCACCGTGACCGACGCCTTCACCGCCGGCGTGCGCGTAACCGTGCAGGCCATGCTCCAGTCGCCGCACTTCGTCTACCGCGTCGAGTCCAGCAGCACCGCGGTGGAGAATGAGATCAAGCTCAGCGGCTACGAAGTCGCGTCGCGCCTTTCGTACATGATGCTGGGCACCATGCCGCCCCCCACGCTCTTCACCGCGGCTGAAGGCGGCGTGCTCGACAACGAGGAAGGGGTGAGCGCGCAGGCGCAGCTTCTCCTCGAGGATCCGCGCGCGAAGATTCGCATCGCCAGCTTTCACCGCCAGCTCTTTCGCGTTCGTCAATACGAGAACATGCAGAAGAGCGCGACCGTCTTCCCCGAGTTCACCGCCCAGACCCCCGCGGCGCTGCAGCGCGAGCACGACCTGTTCGTCCAATCCGTCGTCTTCGACGAGAAGCGCGGACTGAAAGAGCTGCTCACGGCGCCCTACGCCTTCGTGAACAAAGTCACCGCGGCGCTCTACGGCCTGACCGCGCAGGGCTACTCGGATGAGTTCCAGCGCGTCGAGCTCGATCCAGCACAGCGCAAAGGCATTCTCACACAGGTGGGCTTCTTGGCGTACTTCGGGACCGCCTCGCAGCGGAACACCATCCTACGCGGCGCCTTCATCAACCTCGAGGTGCTCTGCTCCGACCTGCCGCCACCCCCCGCCGCCGTACCGCCGCTGCCCGCACTTGATCCGGGGATGACCAACCGCGAGCGCATTGAGCGCCACACCGGAAAAGGCACCTGCGGCGCCGGCTGTCACGGCCTGTTGATCAACCCCGTGGGTTACGGCTTGGAAGCCTTCGACGGCGCCGGTCGAGTGCAGACCCAAGACAACGGCAAGCCCATCGACGCCTCCGCGACCTTTCACTTCGACGGACAGCCCAAGACGTACAGCAGCGCCGCCGAGATGGTGGACCTGATCGCCGACAGCACCCAGGCGCACCGCTGCTACTCGAAGCACTGGCTGGAGTTCGGCCTCGGTCGCCGACATGTGGAGACCGACGACCCGCTCATCGCAGGACAAGGAGACGCCTCACGCAGCGGAGAGTCGCTGCAGGCGCTGCTCCTCCGACTCGCAGCGTCCAAGACCATGCGCTTTCGCGCAGTGGAGGTGGCACCATGAATCGCCGACGATTTCTGAAAGGGCTGGGAGGCGCGATGGTCGCGCTCCCGTGGCTGGAGACGTTCGCCGGCCGCAACGCCGCGCACGCCGCCGGAGACGTGCCACCGTTCCTCGTGATCATGCGTCAGGCCAACGGCGTGCAGCAGGCCATCGGCGACGAGCCCGAGAACTTCTGGCCGCTCTCGTTGGGAGCGATCACCGCCGCTACCCTGGGAAACCGAGCCGTGAGCGAGCTCACCGCGCACGCCAACAAACTGCTCATCGTGCGGAACGTTCGTTACGCCAACACCGTGAACAGCGGTTGTGAGCACTCCACCGGAGGCAACATCTGCCTCACCGCCACCGACCCCACCAACGGAGGCAACCGTTCGCTCGCGACCGGAGAGTCCATCGACAACCGCATCGCGCGAGAGCTCACGCCTGGAGTGGAGCCCCTCACCCTCTACGCCGGACCCAAGGAGGGCTACATCGACGAAGTCCTCTCCTACCGAGGCGCCCAGCAGCTGCGCGCCGCCGAACCCAATCCGTACAACGCCTACCAGCGCCTCTTCGGAACCGCGCCCACCCCGCCCAACGATCCCAATGCCCAACGCCTCGCCTTGGCGCGCAAGAGCGTGAACGATCTCGTGAGAGATCAATTGAAAGCATTGCTCGGAAGGACCGACCTGAGTACCGCCGACCGTCAGAGATTGGATCTACACTTCTCCAGTATTCGCGACGTCGAGATTGCGATCAGCTGCCAACTCCCCACAGCGGACGTGTCGGCGATGCAGGCCATCTCCAGTGGAGTCCGCACCAACGCGAACCGAGACAAGGTCGCCAAGATGCAAATCGACATCATTGCATTGGCCATGGCCTGCGGAGTGACCCGAGTCGCCACCCTGCAAGTCGGCGATGGCAACGATGGCTCCACCCTCACGCTGAATGGAACCACCCTACCCCGCTACCATCAGATCTCGCACCGCATCTTCGGAGACGGCAACGACGGAGCCGCCATTCCCAACGCAGTGGCCCTGCACCACCAAGTCGATCGCTGGCACGGACAGCTGTTCAAATACCTGCTCGACAAACTCTCCGCCTACAACCTCGCCAAAGGCACGCTCCTCGACAGCGGCCTCGCCGTCTGGCTGAACGACCTCGCCACCGGACAGCACACCAAGAGCAACCTCCCCTACGTCCTCGCTGGTTCCGCTGGCGGTTTTCTCAAGCAAGGCGTCTACGTAGACGCCGGAGACGTCACCCACAACAAGATGCTCAACACCTTCGGGGCAGCGATGGGGGTGAAGAACGCCGCCGGAGCGCCACTGGATGACTTCGGTAAAGCTGGCCTCCCCAAGGGACTCATCACGCAAATGCTCGCGTAGAGCAGAAACAGTCGCTTTGCCTCCGAGATCTCAATTCAGCGGAGTAATGCCGTCGTTGAAGCTCAGCCACGTTCGCAAAAGTCCCGCGAGACGTTCCCGAACGTCCAATCCAAAATAAGTAGAGAACCCACGCAGGCCATCACTTTGCCAACGAAACCTTTTGCCCCTATAAAGCGGGCCTATGAAAAACATCGAAGACCGCATCCGAGAGATTGTTGATGAGCGAATTCAGGAGTTCCTGACAACACGGCTGAACGGGCTATTTGGAGGTCCCGGGCCCGCGCGAAGAGGTCGCCCGCCCGGATCCACCTCGAGCGCGAAGGCCAAGAGCTTCGCCGCGAGACGTCCTACCGTCGTCGACCCCAAGGAGATCAAAGAAGGGCTCGAAGTGCGCGTCGGCGTACGCGGTCGCAAGGGCGGGTGGAAACTTGCGAAAGTGACCAACGTCGCCCGAGGCAAAGCTGACGTCGAATTGGCCGAAACGGGCCGAGCCATCACCGGCGTCCCGTTCGCGCGCGTCTACCAGACGTAATCAAGCTCGAACCAGGCAGGGACCGCCCCATTCCACCGGTGCGTCTCTCCTTCCATG
>JBQTKE010000112.1:0-10484 GCA_052386435.1 Myxococcaceae bacterium | reverse complement strand
CGTCGGTGACGAGCGCGAGCCGGTCCGGTCCCTTCGTCCGGAGCGCGACCTTCAGCGCCGTTGGGTGGACGTGGACGCCGTCCGCGATGATTCCGCAGATGACCCTGTCGTCGGCGAGCGCCGCACCCGCAGCTCCTGGTGTCCGGTGGCCAAACGGCGACATCACGTTGAAGAGGTGCGTCGCCATCGTCGCGCCGGCTTCGACGGCGCGCTCGAAGATCTCCGAGTCACAGGCGGTGTGGCCCAGGCTCACGATGACGTCTTGTGCGCGAAGTCTTCGGATCCAGTCGGGAGCGAATGGCCGCTCCGGCGCCAGCGTCATCAGACGGACTCCTCCGTGGTCGAGGAGCCGCTCGAGCCAGTCTTCCTGGACCGCGTCCAGCACCTCCTGGCGATGGGCGCCCGCCCTGCCGAGCAGCGGGCCCTCGAGGTGGAGGCCGAGCGCGACGGCACCCGGCGCGCCGCTCGCGGCCTTGAACGCTTCGAACACTCGCGCGTACTCGTCTGGATAGGAGCTGATCGCGGTCGGCAGGAACGCGGTCACGCCGGTCGACGGCAAGCGTCCGCACAAGGTGCGTACTGCGTCGCCGCCATCCCCGACATCGACGCCGAAGGCGCCGTTGATCTGAAGGTCGATGAACCCGGGGGCGACGATCTCGGCCTCGAGCTCCGGAGCGCTTGCTTGGCTCGTCCGCGAGATCTCGACGATGCGGCCGTCCTCGACCGACAGCGTTCCGGGCGTGAGCCCTTCCGGCAGCAGCAGTCGGCCACGGACGAACGGTCGGGACATCAAGGCATCCTCAGATAACCTTGAAGACGAAGGCCCGCTGCGAGCAGACCGGGACCGGCTGGGGCCGGTACTTCCAGGCACCGCGGATCTGATTGATCAGCATCTGGTCCACCTCGGGGATGCCGGAGACCACCGACACCTCGGCAACGCTGCCGTCGGTGTTGACGCAGATGCGGTAAACGGTGCGCAAGGTCTGGCCAGGGTGCCGTGCGGTGAATTCGTCCGGAAGCTGGGGAGCGGGCGAGGACAACAGCTGCTTCTCGAAGATGAACCCGGGGATCGTCTTGGCCCCACTCAAGGATCCCCCGACGGTGCCGCCGACCACGCCTCCCACTGTGCCGCCGACCACGCCTCCGACGACACCCCCTTCGACGCCTCCGGCGGTCCCTTCATCCGGCTCTGGCTCGTCCGGTTGCGGCTCCGCCTCAGGCGGCTTTTGGATCGGGATCTCCTTCGGCTGGATGAGGGTCTCACGCTGGACCGGTTTGGAGCGCCGCGGGGTCACGTCGGCGCTCCTCCTCGCTGCAGGAGGCGGCGGTGGCGGTGGCGGGGCTGCGAAGAACGTCACGCTCGGGTCTTTGGCCATGACCGAACCCGCGTGCCCTGACGCGGTCAAATACCCCACGACGGCGATGAACCCAACGTGGAGCGCAATCGACACCCCTGCGCTTGCGCCCCAGCGTGTGGGCCGTTCGGACCCAGAACCGGTGATGGATTCGAACACAGAGACCTCCGCTTTTTGGGGCGGCGGAGTTCTCGTTCAAACCGCGACCGGATTCAAGCCGTCCTGTTCAAGCCGTCCCGTTGAAGCCGTGCGTTAAAGCGACCCGTCTCAATTGAGATCGCGTTTTACTTTGGGTGTTGAGGATCCCACACACCTCTGGCACGGTGCGCGCCCTTTTTGTCCCAGCCCATGGATGGACGGTGAACCGTGCGGATGCGCCTGCTCGGAGTGATGTGCCTTGTGATGTACGGCTGTGTCGAGCCGTACGAGCGAAGGAGGGGTGAGTTCAACGCTGGTCCGGTCGACCCGGTGCAGTTTCCGCCGCCTTATTTGGGCGCCGATGGGAACCGCCAGAAGCAGGGGCAGGGGAAGTTCACTGCCGCGATCGGCTACGCGGGGGAGACGCCGGTCAAGTACTTCAGCTTTCCTTTTTCGGCATCGCGGTTGGCGCCTGGCGCTGACCCGCTTCGGCTAAAGGAGGACGGTCAGCCGTATCGCCGTGTCCCCACGCCGCTCGCTTACGTGTTCGATCCCGAAGAAACGAGCGCGTTTCCCTTATCGCCGCGTTGCCAGGTTCCGCCGGACTATACCTTCGATCCGGTGAGGGACGCCTTCCGCTCCGACGAGCAGGGCAACATCTTCACCGCCCTCCCCGAGGCGACCTACAACCCAGGTGCGCTGCCGACGTTCAATTATGTTCCGGTCGTGGCCCAGGTCCCGGTGACCTCACTCGGGAACAGCTGTCAGGACATCAAGAGCGAGAAGACCCTCCTCACCCGCAGCGACGTCTCCGTGCCGCAGGGGGAACCGGTCAACGGCAAACAGGTCGGCGCGAGCGACGGAAAGTACTTGGCTTGGGCGATCATCGACCCGGGCGCCGGGGTCTTCCTCTCGAAGGGTGTCCCGAAGACCGGGCTCGGCGTCCAGAAGTGGGGTTGGTTCGGCCAGTTCCTTTTGGCGTACCTCGATGGCGGCTACATCCCGACCGCGGAGTCGACGGTCGACTCGAGGAACGTCGTCCGGATGGTCCCTCAGGTGCTCTACCACCCACGGTCTGCCATCGGCGATACCACCAGCAACAAGGCCGGCGGGATCGGTCAGGGCTACGACGTGATCGAATTCGCGCGCGGCCAGCAGGGCTATTCACCGGTCTGTCAGGTCAAGACTTATGACCCCGCGTTGGGAGCGGGTACGCCCACCGCGGCCGACGCGCTTCCCAAGAGCGCGAGCACAATCCTTGCCCTCTACGGTTCGACGCTCCAGCCCGGAGTCCCTGAATACGTCTTCTGCTTGCAACCCGAGCAACAGGAAGGGGGGAAGCCATGAACCGCTCTCCTCGTCTCCACCGGCTGTCTCGCCTCGCCACGCTGTTGGCCCTTCTGCCCACCGCCGCTTTGGCGATCGGCGAGCAGAACGGAGGCATCAGCGGCATCGTCACCGAGGCCGCGACTGGGATCCCCGTTCCGGGTGTCACCGTGGCCGCGTCATCGAAAGCGCTGATCGGCGGGCCGAAGACGACGACCACCGGCGAGGACGGTCAGTACAGCTTGTCCGCCCTGCCGCCCGGCTCGTACACCGTGGAGATCAGCTACGAGGGCGTGAAGCCAATCCGCCGCGAGATCGAGGTTATCCAAGGGAGTGCCTCGCCCCTGAACGTGGCCTGGTCCGCCGAGCTTGCCGAGACCGAGACGACCGTCGTGGTCCAGGAACGGAAGCTGACCCGCCCCGACAGCACCCAGTCCGGCTCGGTGCTGAGCGCGGAGACCCAGGGCAAGCTCGCCTCCGCACGTCGCTATCAGTGGCTTGCCCAGCAGGTCGCGGGCGTGAGCGGCAACGCGAACCCGAACATCCGTGGCGGCAATGAGCTGATGAACCGCTACATGATTGACGGTCTCGATGTCACAGATCCGGTCAGCAACGGCTTCACGACCACCGTCAACTTCGACTCCATCAGCTCCCTGCAGATCCTCACCGGAGGCATGGAGGCCCAGTACAACGCGATGGGCGGCGCGCTGAATCTGATCACGTCGACCGGCTCGGACGAGTTCCATGTCGACAGCTCGATCTACATGAACCACTCCCTGCTCTCGGCGCCCAGCCAGTACGGCCCCAACGCGCACGAAGGCATTCAGCCCTTCAGCCGAGCGCCGCGTCCGCCCACGTCTGGCTTCGATGCCAACGCCAACGTGAGCGGTCCGATCATCAAGCAGAAGCTGTGGTTCAACTTCTCGTTGCAGTATTCGAATAACAGCGCCTCGTTGCCTTCGGGCCCGCCGCTCAACGTGCAGGGCCCGAACCGGACCCTCACCGGCGTCTTCCCAAGGCTCAAGCTCACCTACGGTCCTTCGTCGAAGCACCGGCTAACCCTCTCCGCCCTCTCCGATCCCACGATGATCGACAACGTCGACGCGACCTCTGGGACGGGCAACAGCATCACGCCGCTCGCCCATCGCCGGACGGAGCAGAGCAACACCCTGGGCACGCTCATCTGGGAATACTTCGCCAACGACGCGGTCACCGCGAAGGTACAGCTGGGCGGTGTGCTCACGAACCTCAACAATGGTCCGCAGGGAAAGTACGGCCGGGTCGATTACAACAGCCAATACACGGGCGCGCGCCACGACTACGACTACGGCCGATCGCGCCATGTGAACGCCGACGACGGGACCATTTGGTACAACCCCGTCTTCGACATCAACGACCGGAGGACGACCGGTCAGCTCGATGGCTCACTGGCGTTCAAGTACCCGCTGCTGGGACACCACGAGACGCAGGTCGGGATTCAGAACCGGATCTCCCAGCGTGGGGGCCTCTCCCAGTTCCCCGGCGGGCACCTGTACCAAGACCGCGACGGTGGCCCCGGCGAGGCCGGTCTGTGCCTCGACGAAGCGACGGGGAAGGGATGCTCGATCCGAACCGACATGGAGCCGTTCCAGTTCCGTGAGAGCGGGTTCAGCACGGGCGTCTACGTGCAGGATCGCTGGCAGGTCACCCGCTGGCTGCGCGTCCTCCCCGGGTTGCGCTTCGACCATGGGCGGACCCGTGATTCGAGCGGGAACTTGGTCTCCATGCACAGTGGACTCGGGCCTCGACTGGGGCTGATCGCCGACCTGACCGGGGATCAGAAGACCATCGTCTCGGCTTTCTACGGGCGCGCCAACGAGGTGATGTCGTTGATGGCCGCCCAGAGCGCGAACCGCGCCCCGCAGACCTCGTATCTCTTCAACGCCCAGAGCAAACGGTGGGACTTCCTTGAGAGCATCGGCGGACCGGGGACCACCACTCTTGACCCTCACGGGCGTCCGCCCCACACCGACGAGATCCTGTTGAGCTTCCGCCGTCAGCTCTCTGACGGCATCGCGGCCAACCTCGACTACACGTACAAGCGCATCTCGAACATCTGGGACCAAGTCGAGACCAACTACGTTTGGGATCCGACGGGCACCCGCATCGTCGACTACGTCAACGGCCAACCCGGCCCCGTCTACAAGATCACCACTCCGGCCGACAATTACGTCACGTATCAGGGGCTGGACGTGGTGCTGCAGGGGCGGGTGACGCCCAATTTCGACCTTTACGCTGCTTACACCCTTGGGTTTCGGTACGGCCCCGCCGCCGACCAACTGGGAGTGCTGGGCACCCGGTCGCAGTACTTCAACGACCGCCAGGCGCAGTACTTCGATGGCTACGCCTTCGGCGACATCCGGCACATGGTGAAGGTCAATGGCACCTTCACCGCCGGGAATTTCAGCATCGGCGCCAATACGGTCTTCCTCTCCGGTGAGGTGCAGGCCAAGAACTTCCAGACCGCCACCGCCCAGACAGGAACCATCCTCCGCACCCCAATGGGGACGACCCCGACCCGGCCGAATGACGTGGAGCAGGTCTCCGAGTTCCGAACCGCCGATCGCTTCGTGATCGACTTTCGAGTCGCGTATGACCTGCACGGTTGGACAGGGCAGCACATCATCCTCATCGGCGACGTGTTCAACGTGCTCAATTTGGCGGCGCCGCTCGGTTACAACGCCGCCGACCGACTGCCCCCGAATACGTTCGGCACCGTGGCCTCTCGACAGCAGCCTTTCAGGGTACAGCTAGGGCTGCGGTACATGTACTGATCAAGAGGCCCCCCAATCTACAAAGGACCTTTGATCCCATGGTCCAACGGTTCCTTGCACAGCTTGGCGGGCTCGCTCATCCTCGCGCGATCCGCCTAAGGAGCAACCCTCATGCGCCTCTTATGGACTCTGCTTGGCAGCGCTCTCTTCTTGTCTTGTACGGCGTCGACATCCCCCCCGCCGGCAGAGACGCCGGCCGGGCTTGAGACGCCGCCGCACGAGACGGCAAAGCCTGAGACGGCAGAGCCTGAGATGCAGCCGCACGAGGCGGTAAAGCCAGGGGCGCAGGACAGCGAACCGCTCATCGCGGTCAGGCTCATGGAGTCGGCAAACAGCATAGTCCTCAGCGCAGAAGGCGCAGCGCAGCTGAGGCTGGGCGGGACAGGTGGCTTTTCGCAGACGGTCCCCGTGGGCGCCGGAACCTGGACTGTGACTTCTAGGAGCTCAGCTCCAGCGCAGATCGAGCGGCGGTTGGCCTTGACCGAGTTGTCCATCGATGACGTGGCTGGGCTCGCGAGCAGCCGCGACAAGTGGGCGTCGCGGGGCATCCAGACCGAGTCACGCACCTTGGGCGACGAGTACCGCGTGGCGGGGAAAGTGATCGAGCGCCGCCGGATCGCGCTCGAGGCCAAGGGCGTTGAAGGAGACTCCGCCGTGATGCTCCAGGCTCACATCCTGAGCACGTACTCTGAGCGGACCACGCTCCAGGATGTCCTGAAGACGTCGGCCACCGCGCTCTTCGAGGTCAGAAATGAGAGCGGCGAGCTTGTGGCGACGGGCGAAAATTGGGTCGAGCTTGAAGCCTTGAATGGCACGCCGCTCCTCGCATTCCAGGTCGAGCACCACGTGGGGCTGCCTCAGCACGGCTTCGAGGATCGCCGCTACCACGGGATCCTTCGCATCATTCCGGACCGGACCGGAAAGCTTGCCCTCACGAATGTGCTTCACCTGGAAGATCTCTTGAAAGGGCTTGTCCCCTCCGAGATCTTCTCCACGGCTCCGGCCGAGGCGCTCAAGGCCCAGGCGGTGGCTGCCCGCGGCAACATCGTGGCGAAGATCGGCCACAAGCACCGCGCCGACGGTTATCAGCTCTGCTCGGAGGTGCACTGCGCGGTCTACAGCGGGCTCACCAGCGAAGCGGCGACGACCAACGCCGCGGTCGAGGTCACCCGGGGCGAGATACTCCTTTCAGCGTCCGGCCGTTTGATCGAGGGGGTCTTCAGCGCGGTCTGTGGCGGGCATTCGGAGCACAACGAGATGGTCTGGGCGGCCGCTCCTGATCCGAACCTACGCGGTCGTCCCGATCTTCTGCCGAACACGCCGGCGCAACCCGGCCCGTCCCAGATCGCGGCCTACGTCGCCACCGGTTACAAGTCCGCGTGCGGCAGCTCCACGTTCATCACGCAGGCCCGGTATCGCTGGGAGAAGAGAATGACCGCGGCCGAGCTCAACACCGCGACGTCCTCGCTGAACATAGGTCCCATCCAGAGCATCACGGTCGAAGAGCGTGGCGTCTCCGGACGGGCCAAGGTGGTCGCGCTCCTGGGGGACCTGGGAACCACCAGGCTCTATGGCGAGTCGAGCGTGCGCAAGCAATTCGGCTCGCTGAACAGCGCGGTGGTCGCGATCGAGATGGAGCCGGGACCCGATGGCAGGCCGCTCAACTGGCTCTTCCGCGGGGCCGGTTGGGGACACGGAGTCGGGATGTGCCAGCAAGGCGCCATTGGTCGTGCCGAGGCCGGGCAGACCTACCACCAGATCCTCGACCACTACTTCAGCAACCCGACGATAGAGAAGCTGTACTAGCGCAAGTCCGCGAAATGCCACGTGACGACCCTCACGAAACCCGAGTAGGGCAATGTCCGACAACCCATTATGCAGTTCCGCATCTTCGCGTCCTTCCGTCGTGTTCTCCGTCGCGTTGCGGAGCGTTTTCAAGGTCCTGTTTTCGGTCCGGTGCTCGTAGGCGGCGACGAGACCCCGACCGCGAAGGTGATTCCGCTTCGCCCGCATCTCACCCCGCGACCGCCTGAGCTCTACGGTGCCCAAACGACTCCGGCCCCCCTGATCTCCAACAACCTCATCTCCTTCCGCGCCCCCATGATCGCCGTGCGGTCAGAGCTATCGCCCCAGACCATGCTCATGAACCTGGGCGGAGTGGGGAAGCGACTGGTCCCGCGGGAGCTCTTCGAGGTCGCGCTCCGCATGGAGTACGGCTTCGTCTACGAATGCGGCCCTTTCAAGATTGAAGCGATGCCGCCAGAGCATCGCCTCTGCCTCACGCTCGACGACGGAAAGAAGATCTACCTCGATCGCCGCGAGGTGACGCTGCTGGTGCTGAAGATGGAGAAAGACGCCCCTTGGCAGGGAGTCTCCCCACGCCCCGCCTAAGGCGTCGCCGCGGCTGACTGAATCGGCAATCCCGCCGCCTCACCAAACCGACGAAGCGTGCCCTGAACGGCCTTCCCGTTGGTCGGCCCCATCCGCAGCAAATGCTTCTCCGCTGGCCGCAATCCCTCGAGCGCGGGATCCTTGTACTCATAGAGCGCGCCCTTCTGGACCAGCTCCACTTCGCCCTGCGGGAACTTCACGGCGAGCAAGCGATCCAGCGCGGCGGTGAGCTGTGTGTCGAACGTCCGCCCCGGTCTGCCAATCTCAGCAAACGCCGCGTCAAAGAACGGCCGAAGCTGCCCGTATGCCTTGCCAGCCCCCGCGGCATCGACCGACGTGAAAGCCTGCGTGACCGCGTCGTAGCGCGCCCAGCCTTGCGGCGAGACGAACAGCTTGCCCGTGTGCTCTGGCATCGGCTTCGCGTGCTTCCCCTTGCGCTTGGGCGGCTTCTTCCGCGCCACCTTCTTCGCCTTCGGATCGTGCTTCTCGATAAAGGAATACGGCCCCTTGAGCTCAATGAACGTGAGCATCGTCCTCGGGCTGTCACCTTCCGCGACCATGTTCACCGCGCCCGCGATACGGCGAATGATGTCGTCACCCGCGATCCACAGCAGCAAATCCGGCGACGCGCCCAAGTCGCTCAGCAGCTTGCGCAAAAGCGCGTCACCTTCCGAGAGCGACACCGCCGGACCCGCGTCACCTGTCGTCGCTCCCGTGTCGGCCTCTGCCGTGTCTTCCTGACCACGCTGCTGTTGAAGCACACGCCACAGCGCGAAGCCGCCCGCGCCGACCACGAGCACCGCCAACAACGCCCACAGCCAGGCTTTGCTCTTCTTCTGAATGGGTTCTTCCGATTCCGGCGGTCGCCAATCATCCATGGGTCACCTCAATCAGCGGGTGTCTGCAATAGGCTCGCCAACGCAGGCAAGCCAAGGGAAGGCGTCAGGCCACGCGAGCGAAGCGTTCGTTCCACCAGCGTGTCATGCGCCGCGAGCAAGGCCTCTCCCAGCTCAGGCCCCTCCAGCAGCGTCAGCGCATCCGCGACCGCTTCCAAGGTTGAGCGGTTCTCCGCATGAGGACTGTGACGAAGCCGCGCGCGTTCGTGGGGAGGCGGAGGCAGCGAGAGGGTGGGCAAGCGCGATAGGGCACCAATCTTCCGCATCATCCGCCGGGCTTGGCGCCACGTTCCGTCCAGCACCACCAGGTGGCGTGGGGTGAACGAGAGCCGAATGTCGGGGGCGCCTGGGAAGAGCACGCACGCTTCAGGCAGCGCGGCCAGCTTCCCATCCAGCTCAGCGGTCGGCTCTTGAAAGTCGAACAGCTCACACCGCTGCAACGCCAGAGCGGCCAGCCGCGCGGTGTTTGTCGACTTGGGAGCTTCCAAGTAGTGCCGGAGGATGAGCACGGACGTGCGCGACTCCAACGAAGGCACGTGGGTGCAGAGGCACCAAGCCTCGAGGAGGTAACACCGTTTGCAGCGACCCGGCAGGTCGGGAAGCGTGCGGGACCTCATGCGGTCACCGTTCCTAGCACGGTAGCCCGCTGGGTCAGTGGATTTGCGCCGGCCTCGTCCCCAATCTCCCGCCGAGGGGAAAATGGCTGACACAACCGGCAGACGCATTTTGTTGGTGGAGGACGATCGCGACCTGTCGCTGATTCTCCGGGATCTGCTGCTTTTCGAAGGTTTCCGAGTGAGCAGCGCGGTGGACGGCAGTGAGGCGCTGGAGCGGCTGACCCAGGCTCCTTACGACTTGGTCATCACCGACATGATGATGCCGGTGATGGACGGCTTCGAGCTGCTGCGCCACCTGCTCGCGGAGTTTCCCGACATCCCCGTGCTCGCGCTGTCCGCTATTCCTGAGTACGTCCGCGCCGCTCGACGTGAAGGTGCAAGCGACGCGGTCCTCAAGCCGTTTCGCAGTGACGAGCTGATCCGTCGAGTGCAGGGGCTCCTCGACAGAGTGCCCGTGGCCCCTCTCCTTGACGTTCAGGACGAGGAGGCGGAACGCGAACGCATCGCCGCCGTCGCGGACTTGGGGCCCGACGCGCCGGACGGACTGGTGCGCTTCACCGAAAGAACCGGGCGAGTCTTCGGAATGCCCGTGTGTGCCGTGACCACGGTGAGCGCGACGCGAGAGCACTGGTACGCAGCTTGTGGAATGCCCGAGTGGCTGAGGGAGAAGCGCGGCGGCCCGCGCGACCAGCTCGTCTGCACCCATTCGGTGGACGGACGAACCCCGCTCATCGTTCAGAACATGGCCGAGCATCCGTTCCTGAAAACCCTGCCCATTCGCAAGGACGCGGCCTTCTCGTTCTACGCGGGGGCGCCCGTATTCAATAAGGAGGGTCATGCGCTGGGGACACTCTGCCTCCTCGACTATCAGCCGCGGCGGTTCGGTCATTTTGATTTGGAATTGTTGAAAGTCTTAGCGACCCGAGTGGGCGGTGAGCTCGAATGGCA
>JBQTKE010000111.1:0-2974 GCA_052386435.1 Myxococcaceae bacterium | reverse complement strand
TCGAGCGCGTCCGGGTGAACGCCGTTCACGCGCTTGCCGGAGTCGTTGTTGAACTTCTCCACGAAGTGCTGGACCAGCAGCGGGATATCCTCGCGGCGGTCGCGCAGTGGTGGAAGCGGAATCTGGAAGACGTTGAGGCGGAAGAAGAGATCTTCACGGAAGCGCTGGTTCTTGATCTCCGCCTTGAGGTCGCGGTTGGTGGCACAGAGCACACGAACGTCCACTTCGATCTCCACCTTGCCACCCAGTCGACGCATGCGCCCTTCCTCGAGCACACGCAGCAGCTTCGCTTGCAGCTCGACCGGGATCTCGCCGACCTCGTCGAGGAAGAGCGTGCCGGTGTGAGCGAGTTCGAAGACGCCGGGGCGACGCTGATCCGCGCCAGTGAAGGCGCCGCGCTCGTGACCGAAGATCTCCGACTCCATCAAGCTCGCGGGAATGGAGGCGCAGTTCACCGCGATGAAGGGCTTCTCGCGGCGAGGCGAGAGGTTGTGAATGGCGCGCGCCACCATCTCCTTGCCGGTGCCGGATTCACCGGTGATGGCCGTCGACGCCTTCGCGGGCGCGACTTTTTCGATCAGGTCGAACACCCTGCGCATGGGCGACGAGCCGCCAATGAACTCGCTGGAGCCCAGCTGCTTGAGCCGACGGCGCAGGCTCTGCACTTCGCGCATGGTCTCCTTCTTCTCCAGCGCGCGGTCGATGCAGACTTTGAGACGCGCGGGATCCAGAGGCTTCTCGATAAAGTCGTAGGCGCCCTCGCGGATCGCTTCGACCGCGGCGTTGATGGTCGCCCGCCCGGTCAAGAACACGACCGGGCAGTCCGGGAGATCTTCACGCAAGGCGCGCAGCAGCCAGAGACCGTCGGTCTGCGGCATAGCCAAGTCGGACAACACGACGTCGGGGCGGAAGTCCACGGCCTTCTTCAGCGCGTCCGTACCGTCAACTGCGGTTTCGACCTTGTGGCCCCACATGCCCAGCATTTCTGCCAGGGCTTCGCATGTCGCGCGTTCATCATCGACTGCCAAAATGCGGGCGGATGTCACAGTGCACTCCTTCGACGTTCGAGCGAGAGAACAGGTTCAGAGAAAATCAGGCGAGAGGCAGGAAGACGAAGCACTCGCCCGCTTGAACGTCGAGGCGGCCTTTGTGTTCCCTGCAGAGGCGATCCAGCGCAGGGACAGTTTCCGGCGTCGGTTCGTCGCGGCTCGGATTGGTGTCGCTCACGTGGAGGACGGCAAAGCCGCCCTCTTGGCGGAGCATGACGGAGATCTCGGAGCCCTCCACGCTGCGACGAATCGCGCGGTAGACCGGCTGAAGTGCCACGAAACTGGCCGCGCCGCTGTCGCGGAGGGCGACCTTCACCCCAGCGTCGACCATGGGGCGCAGCGTGATGCGGTGCTTGCGACACTCGTGACTCAGAACTTCCGTCGCCTTGAGCACGCGCTGTGAGAGCTCGATCTCTTCGCCTTGCGCGGGCGAGGGCGCGATGAACTCCGCGAAGGAGCGCAAGATCGCGTCGACGCGCAGAATCTGTTCGCGCATCACCCGCAGGTTCTTTTCATAGGCGGGCATCATCAGCTCGGCCTGGCGCCGCATCCGCTCGCTCATCACTTCCAGGTTGATGGAAAGTGCGTTCAGTGGGTTTCGCGCGTCGTGCAGCAGGCTTTCCATCAAAGAGGTGGTGGTCGCGCAGCGGGCCGCGAAAAGCGGACTGTCGGACACCGCATCCTGTAGCTTTTGCTGACCTTGGGTGTCGGAGACCGGAATCGAGCTAGACAAGCGAAACTCCTTGGATTTTCAGGGGAGCGTGGGGGGACGCTGTACAAGTTTCAGGATCTAGGGTTTGCCCCCCGGGACGTCAACTGGGCCGCTATAAATAGTTCCGAGTCTAACTATTTCAGACGGTTGGCCAGCTCGTTCGCTGTTGGAAACCTAACGTCAGCGCACGGGACAAATCGCGACATCCGAACCTTCCCGGCGCAAAGGCGCAGGTCCACCGACTTCGCTTGGGCACCCAGTACTGCGCCGACTCGACCTACCCTGCCGCTTTGGCCGCCGTCATAAGTGCTCCGGTCTGCGCAGCAGCGTCCACGGCGACGAGCTCAATCTGCAGCCGGGCCGCGTACTCGAAGATCCTTTGATCTCGATAGAACTCGCCGAACACGATCCGCCTGCACCCAGAGTTAGCGATGAGCTTGAAGCACGGCCAGCACGGGCTGGCGGTCGTGTAGATGGTGGAGCCGTCGATCCCCACGCCGTTCTTTGCCGCCTGCAGAATCGCGTTCGCTTCCGCGTGTACCGTGGCGACGCAATGGCCGTTCTCCATCATGTGCCCCACCTCGTCGCAGTGAGGGAGCCCGCGGATGGAGCCGTTGTAGCCGGTAGAAAGAATGGTCCGGTCGCGCACCAGCAACGCGCCCACGTGCTTGCGGTCGCAGGTCGCTCGCGTCGCCACCTGCCGGGCAATGTCCATGAAGTACTGATCCCAAGAGCTGCGCTCAGTCGCCATGTGCCGGTCCTTTCGTCACCTGCGAAAAGCGAAGAATGACCGAGTTCAGCGCGGAACAAAACGCAGAAAAGGAAGCTAGCGCGCAGCGGCTCGAACGATCTCGGACGACGCACCACCGCGCGGGGTCAACAGCGCCGCATAGCCCTTCCCTTTCAGAAACGACCGAACCTTCGCGGAGGGCGCGGCGAAGGTCTCACCAGGCATGGGCACGTCGAAGCTGTAGGCCTGCTCTTGGACAGCGAAGCCGACCTTCGCGGTGCGGTAGCCCTCCACAATCGCCAACAGCTTGCCAGTGGTGAGCGAGAAAATGCCGCCACCAGAAGCGCCGTAGCCAATCGGGGCATCGGTTTTCAGCTTCTTCGGCGCACGGCTCGCGCTGGACAACTCAACCACAGAGACCATTCCGCCAGACGGAGAGAGACCCGTGCCATACGGCGCGCCAAGCACAATCACGACGTCCCC
>JBQTKE010000110.1:0-3213 GCA_052386435.1 Myxococcaceae bacterium | reverse complement strand
CGGCGGCGCGCCGGTCTCCACGAACTCCAACTCGCGCTTGGCTTCGTCGAAGCGCAGCTCCACTTCCTGCACCAGCAGCGGGTGCCGGACCAGACCGTCCTCGCGCTGCCAGATCAAGTAACCCTCGCCGAGCAGCAGACGGAAGCGCTCGCCTTCGCGCTGCAGCCGCGCCCAGAGTGCCAGCGTGCGGTCAAAGAGCTCCGCCGCCACGCGCGCGGGTCGCTCATTGCGTGCCCACGAGGTTCGACGACCCAGCCAGACTTTCGCGTCCTTCGCTCGAGTCGCGTCCTCTCGCAGCAGCTCTGACTTCCGTGCGTCGCGCAGCTTGGTGGGTTGAAGGACCTCTTCTTCACTCGCGGGATCTTCCCAACCTGGGCTGAGCCAGTCTTCAAGCGACTCGGGCGGCTTGGGACATTCGACAAGCTCCGGACGGCGCAGCGCGAGGATGCGGCGCGCTTCGGCGGCGCCCGCGGACATGTGCGTGCGCACGGTGGGATGCGCCGTCACCTCGGCGAGGAAGAGGCTCCACTCCGCGGTCTCGAGATCGCGGCGCGCGGGGGTGCGCTGTTCTTCCAGACGACGAAGGAATTCGAAGAGACGGCGGATCCGCTCCAGCACGTCGATAGGGATGACCAGGGCGTCATCTTCGAGCACTGGGATGTCGTTGGAGTCCGAGTCAATCATCGTCAAAAGGATCTATCAGCTCGAATGGGTGAGCACCCAGTCCAGCGCGAGTCGCTCCATGGGCCCCAGTTGCGACATCCACTCAACAACACGCGAGGGACGGCTTTGCAGGGCTTCACTGGAATAACCGTAGCTCCGCGCCGCCGCCATCACCGGACCCCCCAGCTTGCTCAGTCGCTCCAGCGTGAGCCACTGACCGGCGGGTGAATTCAGCACCTCTTGGTGACGGCTGCGCAAAGGCCAAGCAGCCGGCCCCGCCTTGCGAAGAAGATCATCGAGCGCGCTCTGTGGCTCGCGCTCCACCAACTCCCCCGCGGCCGGGAGCAGGCGCGACGTCTCGCTGAGCAGATCCACGATGAGACCGCTCTGCTGCGCGCGCTCCTGAAAGAGCCTGCGGAAGTAACCCTCCTCCTCCCGCAGCAGAGCGGTCCCGTCGCCCAACGAGACCGAGCTGCGGGGATGACGTGCAGGCCCAATCTGAAATGCGCGGCGATCTTCCAGTGACAGCTCGAGACCCTCTTTGCGGAGAATCGCCTTGCGCAAGGGCGGGTCGTCGCAGTCGACGTAGAGGTCGAAGTCGGAGAACGGTGCGTAGCGCCCGCGCGCGGCGCCGCCGGAGAGGAACAACGTGTACGGCCGCTCACCGGCGAGCTCTTTTAGGGCGGGGATCCACGCGCGAAACAGCGCTTCGAAATAGTCCAAGCGCGCGAACGCTTCGGCCTGCGTGTAGGGCTGTCGCAACAGCCGCTCGACCTTGAGCTTGCCGCGCGGGCTGAGCAGGCCGGAGTTGAAGAGCTCCAGTCGATTGCTGGCGCTGGGCTCGGCGCTGAGGAATGCCAACGCTTGCGGGGTGAGCGCGTCGAAGAGGTTGCGCGCGAGCGTGGCCCGGTACAGCTGACGATCCGGTGCACGCACAGGCACGCCAATCTCTCGCATCAGGCGATCCGCCAAGCCAAGCGCGGCGTTGAAGCTGGCCGCTTTTTGCGGAGCGAGTGAGGGGAGGGAGCGCAGCGCGCGGATCAAGGTCACCGACTCGGTGGTGCCCATCATCACCGCGGCGCGCGTGCCGGCGTCTTCCAACACCGCGAACAGCCCCAACGGCACGGTCACCGCGGGGATGTACGCCTGCAAAACGATGCGCGGCAGCCCCGCCAAATTCGCGGTCTGCGTGGAGATGTACGAGCGGTCCGCGTTGGTGCGGAGAATGAGGGTGTGCGGCCGCAACCCCACGGTGCTCAGCAGCGCGGCCCACTCCGCGTATTCGTCAGCGAGCTTGCTGACCGACGTGAGCGCGCGCGGCGACTGCTCGATCAGGACCTCGTGCTCACCGGTGGCGGCGGAAGAGGCCGGAAATGCTTCGGGATCTTTCCGCACTCTCGAAGCTTACGGGCTGGCCCTTCCTGACCACAAACGGGAGGCGCCCTCTTAGGAACGGAACCGCTTCACGCCTTCGGCAAACCGCGACATCGCCTTGTTGAGGGCTTTTTTCGTCCACTCTTCCTTGAGCTCTCCACTCTCGTCGAACGCGGTTTCGCCCTTGGGCAGATTCATCGCGCCCGGGACGATCCACGCGTCCAGGTGCGTCAGGCTGGACTTGATGGCGATGGTGCCGCGCACGCCGCCCCATTGACCGGACGACACGGTGTTGATCGACACGACGCGGTTCTCGAAAGGATTGCCGGGAGGTCGCGACATCCAGTCGATGAAGTTCTTGAAGCCACCGGGGATGGAGCCGTTGTATTCGGGCGAAGCGATCAGCAGGCCAGGCGTCGCGGAGAGTTTTTTCTTCAGCTCCAGCACCGACGCGGGCAGGCCTTGCGTCTCTTCGAGGTCGCCGTCGTAGTCGGGCAGCGCGAGGATTTTGAGATCCACTTCCTCCACAGTGAGGCCGAGGGCCTTCACTTCACGCACGAGGAGCCGCAGCAACTTTCGGTTGAGGGACTTGCTTCGGTAGCTGCCACACACCGCCATCACGTCGGTCGCCATTTGAGTCGCGTCTTATGCGATTGGGCCCGCGTCGGCGAGCGTGTAGCTTGCACGCGTATGCGATGGCTCCCTCTGCTGCTGCTGACGGCGTGTGATCTTTTTCAGGGCCGAACACTTCCTGACGGAGGCGTGGCCACTTTGCTCAAGGCGACGCCGCTGGAGGTTGAGGCGACGGGTGTCAGCGCGTTGCCCAACGGCAATCTGTTGGTGATGAACGCCACGTCAGTGAGTGAGGTGACGGCGGAGGGCGCCGTGGTGGAGACGAGCGAAGGCGCGGTGGACCGAGTCGGCGGTGGGTTTCTGCAGCGGGGAAAGTTGCTCTACGCGTTTGGCTCGAACGAAGAGCGGGTGCGCAGTGATCAAGTGATTAGGGCGTTCGCGGTGGGGAAGCGGATCCACGTCTATTCCGCGAGTCGGTTGGACGCGTACGACTTGGAGTCGGGGGCGCTCTTTCCGGGACGCGCGGTTCAGGGAAACATTTCGCTCATCGCGGTGGATGCACAGGAGAGGGTGGCGCTGTTTGACTTTGACAACTGCCGGCTC
>JBQTKE010000109.1:0-13404 GCA_052386435.1 Myxococcaceae bacterium | reverse complement strand
CCCCAGACCAAATCTCCGCGCGATGTGATCGTTCCAATTGTCCTGGCCACGCTGGGAGCAGCTCCCTTCTTGATCGCGCTGATGGCCTATCACCAGGCTGCGTTCGGTCACCCGCTGCACTCCGGCTACAAGTACCTCGCGGACGCCGCGTATCAGCCATGGCACGTGGGCGGCTTTCTGGGCATCCGCTTCCCAGATCCGCGCGCGTTCTTTCTCTCCTTCTTCTCCTCTTTGCGCGGCTTCTTCACGCTGGCGCCGTTTCTCTTGATGGCCGCGCCGGGTCTGGTGCTCCACGCGTTCCGTGCCTGGCCTGATCAGTTCGCGCGATTGATCAACGCGTCCAGCGGATCTGTGCAGGCTGCCCCTGCGGAAGCTCACGGCAGCGCGAACGCGATCGTCGAAGCCCAGGACGCCGGTCACGATGCCAGTGCGCCTGCAGCGACTGGAGTACCAGGGGGTGACCTTTCGAGCGAACAAGCCGCGACGCCGGAGCGTTCCCTATTCTGGAGCTCTCTGCTGCTCCTGCTCTGGTACGCGTACTTCACATCCTCATTTACGTACGACTCGTGGGGCTGGACGACTGGACCGCGACACTTGACCGGCCTCGTTCCGTTCCTGTTGCTTCCGGCGGGACTGTTCTTGGAGTGGCTGCGAGCGCAACACCAGAGGGCGTACGGCGTAGGGCTCGGGTTGTGCTCGGCGTCAGTGCTGGTGACTGGCGGCGCGACCCTGGTGAACTACATTCCGGACAACGTCTCCAACGCGCTCTTCGGTCTGACGCTGCCGCTGCTGCGCGCGGGCTACACCACGCCCACCGCGCTCTTTTTGCTGAGCGCTGGCACTCCGTGGCTCGGTCTCGGCCTCGCCCTGTTGTTGCTGGTCGCGGCCTCGCTGATCGCACGCCGCGCCTGGCCTGCGGCGGCGATCACCCTGTTGTTGGTGCTGGGCGCACACGCGCTTTCCTACCAGGCATCTGATGGGGACAAAGGCGCCGTGCAGCACCTGAAGTCGACATGGATGACGCCACCTCCCTCGTGAGAATAGGAAGCGTCCCCGACGGGCGGCGTCTTCGAGGGTTTGCTGGCCCAGCACCTGACCCCTCAAACGCTATGCAATCTACTCTGCTTCAAAGTGCTCGCGGGCTCGCCTCCGTCTCGTCCGAAGCGTCAGCGCGACGTGCGCAGCGAGCAGTCCGAGAAGCCATTCGGTTCGGCCGCCGAGCTCGCCACAGCCGCAGCCGGTGAAGACGTGCGGCCTGCCGAGGCACTCCGCTCCCAGCGTCAGTGGTGCCTCTGCTGCTCCGGCGGCGTTCTCCGCGCGGAGCACGACCGCGAGCTCGCCCGTGTCGCGCGGGTCGCGCCAGGTGAGGCGGCCGCTGGCCGAGTCGATGGAGAGCGCTTCGGGAACGGCGGAGCCGTCGGCCATCGCCAGGGTCCAGCGAACGGGCTCTCCCCCGAGGAGGCGCGGGGCGTACTCGTACCTTCGATAGCAGGAAGCGGTGTCGCTGGCCGGCAGGAGGATCCGCGGCGGCTCTTCCCCATTCGGCCCGAGCGCGACGATCTCGGCCGCGTCCCGACAGGTCAGCCCCTCGGCATCCACGACACTCAGCGTCGCCGTGTCGTGGACCGGCGTCGGGTAGGTGCGGGTCACGCTCGCAGCGGCGCTCGTCAGCCCGTCCGACGAGAACGAAAGTTGGTGAGACGTCGCGGTGCCTGACGGAGAGACGAAGGAAGACACGACATACGCGGTGAGCGGGGCCACGCCGCTGGCAGGATTGATTTCCAGCTTGCAGAGCGGCGGAGGCCGGCCGCCCTTGGTCACCACGAGCTCCACCGTATCAACGCCGCTTTGCCCGTTGCCGTCCTGCGCGAGGAGCTGGACGCGGTGGCGGCCGGGACCGAACGCGTGGCGCAGCGTCGAGGTCGCGGTCTCCACCGGAGTCTCGTCCCACGTCCAGAGATAGCGCGTGATGGGCGCGTCGCCGGGCTGGCAGTCGCAGGTGAAGTCGACGGTGAGCTCGTCATCCCCGGAGAGAGCGCTGGCAGACAGGCGCACCAGGGGCGGCCGTTGGCCCGCTGGCGACGTGACGGGCACTGTCCGGCGGGTGCTGGCGGTGCGGCCGTACCCGTCGAAGACCGTGAGCTGGACCTGGTAGCTTCCAGGCCGCGGGTAGACGGTCCTCGGGGTGCGTGCCGCCGAGTGGGAGCCGTCGCCGAAGCTCCACGCGTAGCCCATGAGCGACGTGGAGGGGTCCGCGGTGGAGCCGGACGGATCGCCCTGAAGCTCGAGCGGCGCGGCTCCCGCTTCCGGCGTCAGCGTGAAGAAGGCCGTCGGATCCGCGCCCTGGACCGGACGGACGTTGACCGTGAATCTGTAGAAGTCGGCGCCGACGGCGTTCGTGGCAGAGACGCACAGCGGGTAGTCACCGGCGCTCGTGGGGGTCCAGAAGACCCCGCCGCTCGCAGGCTCCACGAAGAAGTCAGCGGTAGTCGCGTCGCATCGCTCGAACGTCATCGGCCGTGCACCGGTCGCCCTCACGCGTCCTCGCGCGTTGTAGCGGTACGGCACGTCCACGCCGGCGGTCAGGAAGGCGCTCCGCTCGAGCACGGGCAGCGCGGTGGGATCATCGGCACAGGTCCGGGTCGCCTCGCTGCAGCTCAACGCCCGCTCGCCCTGCGGATCCGTGCAGACCACCGGGGTCCCAGCCGCGCAGATGCCCGCCGAGCACGTCTCTTGCCCGTCGCAGTAGGTGCCATTGGCGCAGGATGTCCCGTTCGGCACGGGGGCGCAGGTGCCGCGGCTGCTCGGGAGGGCGCAGCTCTGGCACGCGCCCGTACACGCCTGCTCGCAGCAGATCCCTTGCGCGCAAATGCCCGACCCGCAATCCGCTCCCTTCTGACAGCCCGTGCCTCTCGTCCCGCGGACTTCGATTCCCGTTTGCTCGCCCGAGATGGGGGGAGCGCTGGTGGTAGTCGCTGTGAGCGTGTGGAGGCCGGCGCTGCCGAAGGTGACCGCGTTCGACACGGTCAAGATCCCTCCGTTGGCCGGAGTGAATGAGACGTCCGGCGCGAGCACCGCGAGAGGATCGCTCGAGGTGAAACGCAGGGTGCCGCTGAAGCCACTGGCTCGGTTCCCGAAGGCGTCCCTCACCTCGACGGTTGCTGCGGAGGGTGTCCCGGTCTGGATAAAGTTGGGCACACCGGATAACAGCACCGCCGCGGCCGATCCGGGGCTGACTGTGTGCTGCTGAGGCGTCGGGTTGGCCAGGCCGGCGGCGTTGGCGATGCTCAGCATCGGCGCACCGGCCCGGGTGTCCGCGTAGTAGATCGTGAGCGTGCTCTGCCCCGCCGGGAGAGTGAGGGCTCCACCGGCAGCCACCGTGGTGCAGCCGGAGTCCGTATAGAACGCCGCCGTGCCGGTGGAATCGGACGAGACAGTCAGTCCAATGCCCCCGGTTCCCGCGCTCGCAGCGGTCCCGGAGGCGTCCTGCAGCTGCACGGTGATCGCCTGCGCTGCGCCGCCGCACTGGCCGGCCGCGAACGTCCGGCTCGGGGTCACGAAAACCAGGCGGCTCGCCGGGGGAGTGTAGACCACCGTGAGGTCCGTGACGTCGCGCTCGGAGGTTCCGTCCAGGTTGTTCACGGCGGCGAGGCTGTCGTCCAACGTCAACCGGACCCACAGGTATCGAGCGGTCTGGTCGATCGCGACCGCGTTCCCCAACGTCACCGCGCCAGGGCGAACCGTCGCCCCCAGCAGCGCGCTGGCGGGCGCCGTCCGGTACTCCACCGAGACGGTACCGTGCCTGGTTGCGGAGCCGTTGATGACGAGCGAGTCCACCGTCACCAGGGATCCCAGGTCGATCAACTTGGAGTACACGCCCCGCTGCCCAGGCGTCCGCAGCGCCGCGTATTGGACGTCGCTCAGGCTCGCCCCGCCGCTGTCGCCCCCGAGCACGTAAAGGTTGCCTTCGAACGAGACCGCGGCATGGCCGCTTCGAGCTGTGGTGAAGCCGCCGGCGAAGCTCCAGCTGCCCAGGCCGCCGTTGCTCAAGAGCGGCGCCACTTCCACGGAGCTGAGCAGCGCACCGTTCGCCCCGCCGAGCACGTAGAGGAATCCCCCGTGCGCGACGCTGGCCGCCCCCTCGCGGGCCACATTCAGGTCGGGCTTGTGCGCGAAGGGCGCGAGCGTCCCGTCGGCGTTGATATCCGCGACGAGCACGTCGCTCAGGCGTCGCGCGCCGTCGAACCCACCCACGACGTACAGGTAGCCGTCATTGACCGCGCTCGCATGGCGCTCGACGGCCGCCGGAAGCGACGTGGTGACGCTCCAAGGACCCACGGTCCCGTTAGGGTTGACCGTCGCGGACTGAACGTCCGCCCGCCGGCTCGTTCCGTCATGCCCGCCGAGCACGTAGAGCCGGTTGTTCCAGCACACGCTCGCGTGGCGCTCGCGACCCGTGGCGAACGCAGTGGTGGGTGCCCACGCCCCGACTGTCCCATTCGCGCCGATCGCCGCGTACTGGACGTCGCTGCGTCGGACCGTCCCGTCGAAGCCGCCCAGGACGTACAGGTATCCGTTGCACACCACGCTCGTGTGGCCGGAGCGTGGGATGGAGAACGGCGTGGTGCCGGACCAGGCGCCGGTGGCTCCGCTTGAGCCCAGCGGGGCGCTCCACACGTCGTTGAGCGGGCCGCCGCCGTTCCTGCCGCCCAGCACGTAGAGGTATCCGCCATGCGCCACGCTCGCGTGGAGCGACCGCACCACCGGGAGCGTCGTGGCCGCCACCCAGGTGCCTGGAGTGCCTGCCGCCCCGTCATTGATGGCGATCATCCTGACGGCCGAAGTGCCGCTGCCGCCACCGGTCGGGGCGCCGGCGATCTGGTACAGGAAGCCGTTTTGCGGCACCAGCATCGGCCATTGCAGGGCCGCTGGCAGCGGAGTCAGTGCTCGCCAGGTGCCGAGGCTCCCGTCCGCGTTGAAGGCCACCGCGTTGACGTCCGCGACGGCGGTGCTCGCGGTTTCGTCGTAGCCGCCCGCGGTGTACAGGTAGCCGTTGTGCACGGCTGCCGCCAGGGAGTTCAACGAGCGCGGCAACGGCGTGGTGTTGTTCCAGGGGCCCAGCGTTCCGTTCGCGTTCAGCGGCGCGTACTGGACGTTGTTGGTGTCGGCCGCGTTGGTAAAGCAGTTCGGTCCGGTGAAGCCGCCGCCCACGTAGACAAACCCGTTGTGCGTCACCGACACGAAGCAGGAGCGAGGCGTATTGAAGGAGGTGGTGGTCGCGAACGCTCCGAGCGTGCCGTCCGCGTTGAGCGGCGCGTACTCGACGCTGTTCAACGCCCCCACCGAGTTCTGGCCTCCCAGGACGTACAGGTAGCCGTTCGCGACGAGAGACTTGTGTTCCTTGCGGGTGGTGGTGAAGGACGTCGCCGTCGACCAGGCGCCCAGCGTCCCGTTTGTATTGATGCGCGCAGAGAGGACGGTGTTGCGGGCCTCACCGCTCTCCTCACCGCCGGTGACATAAAGGAAGTTGTTGAAGGCCACCGCCGATGCCCCGGCGCGGTCAGCGGGGAGAGAAGGCGCCGCGGTCCAGAGCCCCAAGGTTCCGTCGGCGCGCACTTGGGCGATGTTGACTCCTCTGAGAGCGCCTATTCCGCCTACCGAGTACAGATAGCCGTTGTAGGAGACCGCGGTGTGCCGGAACACAGCGGTGGGATACGACGTGGTCGAGGTCCACGCTGAGCTCACTTGCCCGCTCGCGTCCAGCGGTGCAGCCCGAACGTCGTTGAGCCGGGCGGTGCCGTTGTACCCGCCTAAGGCGAACAGATGGCCCTTGTAAGCCACGGCCGCGAGATTCTCGCGGGCGGTCGTGAGGACGGCGGTCGCGGTATCCCACGCATCCAGCCCGCCTCCGGTCAGCACCGGCGCCACCTGAACGTCGTTGTAGCGCGCAGCGCCGTCGAACCCGCCCAGCAGGTACAGGTGGCCGTTGGCGAAGACGGCGGCGTGGCCCTGCCGCGCGGTCGTGAACTGCGAAGAGGCGGTCCACGCGCCCGCCGTCCCGTCTGTGTTGAGGCGGGCGACCTGAACGTCCCTGAGACGGGCGGAGCCGCTGTAGCCGCCCAGCACGTAGAGGAAGCCGTCCTGTGCGACCGCTGCGTGCAGCTCGCGGCCAATGGGCAGCGCGGTGGTGGTCACCCAGGCGCCGAGCGTCCCGTCGGCGTTGATGCGCGCGACGAGGACGTCCGGCAGTCGGGAGGTGCCGTCGAAGCCGCCGATGACGTAGAGGTATCCGTTGTGAGCCACGCTGCGGTGCCCCGCGCGACCGGAAGGCAGGGCGGACGTGCTGACGAACGGCCCGAGCGCGCCGCTCGCGAGGATGGGCGCGACCTGCACGTCACTCAAGTACGTGCCGTTGGTCCCGCCAAGCACGTAGAGGTAGCCGTTGTACGCGACGGACGCGTGCCCCGCGCGGGCAGTGGCGAAGCTGCTGGTCGTCGCAAAGGCTCCCGCTGTCCCGTTGTTGTTCAGCGCTGCGTACTGGACGTCGTTGAGGAAGGTTGGGTTGCTTCCTCCGACGACGTAGACGAAGCCGTTGAAGGTGACCGCGGCGTGACGCTCGCGTGCGGTGGTGAAGGAGCTCGTCGCCGTCCAGGCCCCCGCGCCGATGCGGGTCTTGGCCCGGACGAGGGCCGTGGCGGTGATGTCCACGTTGCCTTCGTCGTTGCCGGCGAGCTCGAAGTCCGCGGACGAGGTGACCACGACGCTCGGGTCAATCGTCAGCGGGTAGGAGAGCCCAGAGAGGCCTCGGGCCTTTAGGCGCAGTCGCGTGCCGTCAAGCTCGAACCGAGCCTCCGCGTTCCCGCGAGCGGCGTGGACCACCGGCGCCGGGAGCACGTACACGAGGCGCTTGGCTCGATCGCGCACCTCGAGCCTGCCAGCGAGATCCAGGCGCGCGAAGAGTCCGGGGTCGAGCTCCAGCTCCCACTCGAACGTCAACGCATCTCCGAGCTCGCGGGTCAGGACGATGTCCTCTTTGACGCCGCTCTCGTGCGGCGTCAGCACCACCGCCGAGTGCTCGTCGGCATAGACAGCGGCGCCGCGGTGGATCGACGACCGTCCGAGCCGGAGCGGACCGGAGACGGGCCGCAGGCGCAGCGCGCCGGCGCCGTGGCGCACGACCCGAACGACGGGTTCGCGCTTCCCGAGGTGGGCATCGAAGCCGAGCGCCGCGTGAGGAACGAGAACCACCTCCTCGCGCTGCGGCTCGAACGCGCCGGCCCGCGCAAGCGTGAGACGAAGGGAGGGATCAGAGAGAGCGTGCTCGAGGGCAGGCGGCAGGCGAGGCGCGGAGCAGGCGGCGAGGGCGGTGCACCAGAGAGCGAGAAGGGCGACGCGCCTGAACAAGGACATGGCCCACGATTCTGGCTGAATGGTTCCAGCGATGCAGAGGCCCACAGGTGGACAAAGGTCGGCTCTCGAGTACGGGCAGGTGCGAGCCCTACAGCGGCGCAAACCGGCGCCTCCAACAACGCTCAGGGAATGCGCACGTTTCCGCCACGCAGGCCGAACCCTTCACCCTGATCAGCGTTACCGTCGTCGAGTGCACCGCTGATGAGATCTCGCGTTCACCTGTCCGGTCGCTTCAGCCCCAGCTTCGCCATTCGGTAGACCACTGTCCGTCGCGGCAGTCCCAGTTCCTCCGCGGCGCGGCTGACGTTCCAGCGCGTCTTCGCGAGCGCCTTCAAGAGCACGTCCTTTTCCACCGCTTTGAGCGAGCTGCGGAAATCCGCGGCGCTCTGCTTCGGTGCGACCCGGCCCAAGACTTCTGGAGGAAGATCATCGGGACGGATCTCATCACTCTCCGAGATGAGCACGGCGGTCTCGATGGCATTGCGCAGCTGTCGCAGATTTCCGGGCCACGTCGCCTCTTCGAGCAGCGGGCGCACTTCCTCGCTCAGCACCAAGCGTGGCCGTCCATGACGGCGTCTGCAGCGTGAGAGAAAGTGTTCCGCGAGAGGGAGGACCTCACTGCGGCGATCTCTGAGCGCCGGCAGGCGCACGCTGCTCTCGAGAAACCGACCGAGCTCGCGCTCTGCCGTGGCGATCACTGGCAGGTCCTTCTCGAGAAGCTTCTGCAGCGGGGGGATCAGCCTCTCCGCGTGCGTGAGCAGCAGTGTTCCCTGACGCGCCTGTTCCACCGCGGCGCTGAGTTGCTGGGGGGTCGTGGTGGCGGCGCTGATCTTGATCAATGGGCCCGTGCGTCCGGAACGCTGGTGCATCAACGCGGCCATGAGCGTCTTTCCCACTCCCCGCTCGCCTTGCATGAGCAGCGGCGTGGGCAGCGCGTCCAACATGCTCACCAACCGCACCATCACGGGATCCTGAAACAGCGGCTCCTCACCCGCATCCGCGAAGGCGGCGAGAGCGTCCGTCGAAGGCTCTTGCTCGACCATCCGCGAGAGCGCGACCTCCACCAGCGCTTCGGCGTCCGCGCCGTCGTCAGGGAACTGTGCGTAGCCGACTTGAGGACGCTCGCCGCGAATCGGCTTGGCCAGGCGATCGAGCAGCGCATGTGAGACGGGCGTGTCGATGGCCAGCACTTGGAGCGCCTCGGCACCCAGCACGCCCAGGATCGCGGTGGATCCGACGTGATCTTGCAGGATTTCCGCGGGCAAGCCCTTCGACGCTTTCAACCGCGCGATGGCGTAGACGAAGGGACGGCCGCGCTCCGGCTCCTCGGCGAGACGGGTGGAGAACGCGCGGCGTGACATCACGGGCGCGAAAGGGGGCGCGGGCGGAGCGCTGAAACGTTGGAGCACCAAGACGGCGCGGCCTACGGTGAGCTGATCCCCGACTTTCATTCGCGCGGCCCGCGTGAACTGGACCTCGTTGAGCTGCGCGCCTGTTCCGCCGGAGACGACGGTCACCTCCGCCCCATCGTCCTGCGCGCGAAGACTCACGTGCACCGCGGCGACCCGCTCGTCCTTCACACGGATGGCGGCGTCCCGACCTTTGCCCACTGTGAGGGATTGCCCGTCTGGCAGCTCCACCGTGAAGCTGCGGCCGTCGCTGACGACCAAGAGCGCAAGCTGGAGCGTTTCTAGAGGGACCACTGACATTTCCCGGGGAACCCTAGACGATGCGGGCGTTCTATGTTCGCAATGAAGCTTCGCCCGACCTTCACGTCGATGCTGCGTACTCCAGGAGGAAAACATGAAGAAGCTGCTTCTCTCCGTCGCTCTGTCCACAACCTTCGCTACCGGTACCTTCGCCGCTGACGCCGCGGAGAACTGGAAGGCCAAGTGCAAGAGCTGCCATGGCGACACGGGCAAGGGCGATACCAAGGTCGGTCAGAAAGAGAAGGTCGAAGATCTCTCCACGGCCGAATTCCAGTCGAAGCACACCGACGCCGACATCAAGCAGGTGATCGCGGAGGGCTCGACCGAGAACAAGAAGATGAAGCCGTTCAAGGAAAAGCTCACGCCGGAAGAGATCGACGCGCTGGTGAAGCACGTCCGCGCCTTCAAGAAGTAGCCGTGCTTTCCGAAGCTTGGCCGGCCTGAATAGGTCCGGCCCGGCTCCGTCGGAGACTGACACCGACGGAGCCCCTATGAAGAAGACCCTTCTCCTACTCTCACTGCTCGCACTCACCGTCTTCGGGGCGCTGTTCATCTCTCACCCCGCTGACGCCACTCCCCCTTCTTCCGCCGTGAGCCAGGACTGGCGTCGAGACGGCGGTGAGGAGGACGAAGAGGATTACCGACTCCGCCTCGCCCAGCAGCTTCAAAGCAGCTCCGCAGCGGGCCCACAGCGCAGGGGATTCACCCACGCTCTGCTGCCGTAAGGGTCCGCGCGTCAGGCTTCAGAGGTCCTGCTGAAGAGCGCTCGAGACACGGCATCGGCGCAGCGGGCGTGGACGACGCGCTGTACACGCCCGGTGGTGGTACCCGCGAGGGGCTGGGGGCGGTAGCCACGCACGAAGTGCTCACCCCGGGTTGACGAGGGGCCGGCACCTTCTTATCTAGCCCGCCCTCGCTCATGTCTTCGGTCGACAACCCTTCCGCGGACGCCTTCCCCCGGCTGGTGGAGGCGCTCGAAACGCGCAAAGCCTGGACGCAGGGCCTCAAAGGCGCGGCGCGCGGCTACGTCCTCTCTCGGCTCTCGCGCGAGCTGAAGGCGCCCCTGATCTGCGTGACAGCGGATGAGGAGTCCGCGGATCTGCTCGCCCGCGACCTCTGCTTCTTCCTGGGCGGAAAAGGCTCGCTGCTGCAGCCCACGGTGCTGCGATTGCCCGGCGATGAGGTCACGCCGTACGACGAGCTTTCCCCGGACGCCACCACGGTGAGCGAGCGGCTGGGCGCGCTCTACCATCTGCGCCAGCGCACGCCGTTTCCTGCATTGGTTCTCAGCGTCCGCGCGCTCTACCGCCGGGTGTTGCCGCCGCAGGTGATGCAGGAGCTCTCCGCGAAGCTCGTCGTTGGGGAAGATGCCAGCCGCGATGAGCTCGCGCGCAACCTGGTGGAGATGGGCTACCGCTCTTCGCCGCTCGTCGAGGACTCCGGCACGTTCTCTGTCCGCGGCGACATCGTCGACATCTTCTCTCCGCTCTATCCACGCCCTGTCCGCTTGGAGTTCTTCGGCGACACCGTGGAGTCGATGCGCGCGTTTGATCCAGAAACCCAGCGCACCATCGAGCCGGTGGACACGCTGTGGCTCTGTCCTGCTCGCGAGGTGCTGTTCACAGAGAAGACGAAAGCCGCGGCCGAGGCGACGATGCGCGCCGCTGCGGATCGCGTGAACCTCCCCAGCTCCAAGCTGCGCGAGCGTTTGGAGCCGATCAAAGAGGGCATCTCCACTTTCGGCCTCGAAGCGTTGCTGCCCGGATTCTTCGAAGGCGGCCTCCGCACTGTCTTCGATTACGTGCGCATCTGGGCACAGGATCCCATCTGCTATCTGGATGATCCGGTCAGCCTGGATCGCGCCGCGGATGAGCTGGAAGGCGAAGTCGAGCGAACGTTCGCGGATGCCGAGCAGCGCAGCGATCTCGCCTTGCCTCCCGCCACGCACTACCTCGCGCGCGAGGAGCTGGACCGCGAGCTCAAGGTCTGGCGACAGGTGGAAGGCGGAGGGCTGTCGCTGACCGACACCAGCGTCAACCCCATCACGTTCAGCTTCGGCACCACGAGAGATCTGCGCGACGCGATCCTCTCGCACCACGGCGAAGACGGCGCCCTGACTCCACTGGTCGAACGGCTGGCGCGGTGGCGGGAGATGCACCTCGCCGCGGCGGTGGCGTGCGGTTCGTTGGGCCAAGCGGATCGGGTGAAGCGGATTCTTCTCGACCGCAATGTGCCGGTGAAAGTGCACAGTGAACCGCTCGACGATCCCGCGACGCTCTTCGACGCGGGCATCTTCGCGCATCTTTTTGCCCAGGAGATCTCCAGTGGCTTCATTGACGGCGCGGGGCTCGCGCTGCTCTCTGACGAGGAGATTTTCGGCGCCCGTGCTCGCGTGCGCTCGGGCGGCAAGGCGCGCAAGTCGAGCGCCGCGGGTTTCAGCGCGGCGGCGTTTCGCGAGCTCAAAGAGGGAGACCTGGTCGTCCACCGCGACTTCGGTGTCTGTCGCTACGCCGGTCTCACCAAGATGCAGGTGCAGAACGTGCCGGGCGATTTTCTCGTCCTGGAGTTCGCCGGCAAAGACAAGGTCTATCTCCCGGTCAGCCGCATGCGGCTGGTGCAGAAGTTCACCGGCGGAGATCCCACCAAGGTCGCGCTCGACAGGTTGGGCGGGCAGAGCTGGGAGAAGACCAAGAAGAAGGTCAAAGAGCACCTGCTCAAGATGGCGGCGGAGCTGCTGCAGATCTACGCCGCGCGCAAGGCCCACCCTGGTCACGCGTTCAATCCACCGGATCGCTACTTCCGTCAGTTCGAAGCGGACTTCGAATTCGAAGAGACGCCGGATCAAGACAAGGCGATCGCGGACGTGCTCGCGGACATGCAGAAGCCGCAGCCCATGGATCGTCTGGTCTGTGGTGACGTGGGCTACGGCAAGACGGAAGTGGCGATGCGCGCGGCGTTCAAGGCCACGCTCGACAAGAAGCAGGTCGCGGTGTTGGTCCCGACGACGGTGCTCGCGCAGCAGCATTACCTGTCGTTCAAGAAGCGCTTCTCCGACTACCCGGTGAACATTGAAGTGCTGTCGCGGATGAGGAAGCCGCAGGAGTTGCGGGAGACGCTGCGCAAAGCCAAGGAGGGCAAGGTCGACATTCTCATCGGCACGCACAAGTTGCTCGGCGGTGAGGTGGCGTTCAAGGATTTGGGATTGCTGGTCGTAGACGAAGAGCAGCGCTTCGGCGTGAAGCAGAAGGAGCAGATCAAAAAGCTGCGCACCCAAGTCGACGTGCTCACGCTGACCGCTACGCCCATTCCGCGCACGCTCAACATGTCGATGTCTGGCGTGCGCGACATGACCCTCATCGCGACGCCTCCGCAGGACCGCCGGGCGATTCGTACCTTCGTGATCAAGTTTGATCCGCCGCAGATCCGCGACGCGATTCTTCGCGAGGTCCAGCGCGGTGGTCAGGTCTTCTTCGTCCACAACCGCGTGCAGTCGATTCACTCGATGGCGAAGTTCCTCAAGGAGCTGGTGCCCGAGGTGACGATCGGCATCGCGCACGGACAGATGGGTGAAGGGCAGCTCGAGAAGGTGATGCTGGAGTTCACGGAGAAGAAGCACCAGGTGCTGCTCTGCACGTCGATCATCGAGAGCGGGATCGACATCTCCTCGGCGAACACGATGATCGTGAACCGCGCGGATGCGTTCGGTCTGGCCCAGCTCTACCAACTCCGCGGTCGCGTCGGCCGGGCCAAGGAGCGCGCCTATGCGTACCTACTGGTGCCAGCGCGGCGAGCGGTGACCAAAGACGCGCAGCGAAGACTGGAAGTTCTCCAGGCCTTCACCGAGCTGGGCGCTGGCTTCTCCATCGCTTCACACGACCTGGAGATCCGCGGCGCGGGCAATCTTCTGGGGCCGGATCAATCTGGCTCCATCGCCGCGATTGGCTTCGAGCTCTACACGGAGCTTCTGGATGAAGCGGTCCATGAGCTGCGCGGTGAAGCGCCTCGAACGCAGATCGAGCCCGACGTCAGTCTCCCCTTCCCCGCGCTCATTCCCGACGACTACGTGCCGGACGTGCACCAGCGGCTGGTCTTCTACAAGCGCTTCTCCAGCGCCGCCACGCCGGATGAGCTGACTGACTTGCGCGCGGAGTTGGTCGACCGCTTCGGCGAAGCGCCGGACGAGGTGGACAATCTCTCTGAGCTGATGCTGCTCAAGATTGACCTGCGCGACCTGCAGCTGCGGAATCTGGAGACGGGGCCGGGACGCCTTGCCATCAGCCTCGGC
>JBQTKE010000108.1:0-10301 GCA_052386435.1 Myxococcaceae bacterium | reverse complement strand
CTCGAGGAAGGGCGATATGGACCTCGAAGAGGCGCGGCGGCAGCAACGGCAGTTGCTTGCGGATCTAAGCGAGCTCCGGCTGGTGGAGGTACGTCCTCCCGTCCTTCAGTTGGCGAGTGAGCTCATCTGGCAGCAAGCCCTTCGAGCCTATGACGCACTCCAGCTAGCGTCGGCTCTCAGGCTGAAGCAGGCCACCCGGCTGTCAGTCACGTTCTGGTGCGCGGATCGCGCGCTTTGCGAGTCAGCGGTCGAGGAAGGCCTACGCGTTCAGCGCGTTTGAGGGCGTGTTTTGCAGTTTCATCCGCCCGGACGAGTCTCCGTCACCCGCTGATCCGGCGGAGGTTTGTTGCTCGGTTGAGCGGTGACCGGCGCGGGAAGCTTCGGCGCTTTCTCCTCCGCAATCTTCAGCGAGAGCACCGTGTCCGTCTTCTTCGCGAAGTCCGCGGTCGAAGCATCCACCGCGCCCATCATCTTGCGCAGCGTGGGCCAGAACGGATGGTCCGCGTCGTTCGCGGCGATCAGCCCGCGAGCCAAGAGAATCATCGCGCTGTCGCGGTCCGGGTTGTTCGCCAGCTTGAGCGCGAGCAGCAACTCCTCTGGAGCCGTGCGTGAGACCTCACCGAGAGCTTCCGCGAGCTCACGCTGAGACGCCTCATCCGCGCCGCTCGTGCGAGTGACCTCCACCAACTTGGTGAGCGCCTCCGCGTTGCCTTCCGCGGCCAGCTCGATCATCGAAGGAATGCACGGAACCTCAATGCTTAAGTCCTTCGCTACCTGACGCAGCCGTCCATAAACCTCGTTGCCAGAGGAGAAGCTGTCGAGCAGCGTGCGAGGCCCCAGATAATCTTGCGGGTTCGACTGGTAAATCGACTCCGCGACCACCGCGCGGACCGCGGGGTCTTTCTCATTCCGCCACGCCGTGCGCAGGAACGGGATGTTGCGCTTGTCACGCTGACGACCCAGCGCGAGGTACGTCTTCACGCGGGTGCGAACCTCATCAATCGGTCCCACCACCGTGGGCTGGTTCATCATCTCCGCGACCGCCTGACCGGGGCCCTTCACGGAGCCGCTCGCCGCGATCGCCGCGCCCATCGCGTCCAGCGTCTGAGTGATCGGCGCGCCGTAGCCGCTGAAGTCGTTGACGATGAGCGAGAACACGAACTTCTCACCCCCCACCGACTCCACAGAACCCGACAGCGCGCGAACATTCTCCAGCGTGCCCGTCTTGGCGCGCAGGCGGCCGACCGCGTCCGATCCTTCAAACCGGTTCCGTACCGTGCCGTCCTTCCCCGCGATGCCCAGCGACGACTCGAACTCCGGAGCGAGTTGGAACTTGTCGTTCATATGCCGCAGCAACTTGCCGAGCTGCGGCGCGGAGAAGCGGTTGGTGTCATTCAGCCCCGACCCGTTCTTCATCACGTACGAACCGCGCGGAATTCCCACTTCCTTCTCCATGAACTCTTCGATCGCGTCGATGCCCTTGGCGAAGGAACCCGGCGCGCCACGCGCCTCCGCGCCCACCGTCTTCACCAACGTCTCCGCGATCAGATTGGAGGAGTGCTTGTTGAGCTGCTTGAGAATGATGTCCAGCGTCTCCGACTGCCAGACGTAGAGCGTCTTCGCGTTCTGCGGGACGGTGGCCAAGCGCACGCGGCCCTTCATCTTGATCCCGCGGTCGTTGAGGATCCGCTTCAAGCTCTGACCGAAGTAGTAGGGCGGGTGATCAATCTTCTTGTAGATCGACCACACGCGCTCGTCGGGAACAGTCCCCTGAACCAAGATCTTCTGCTGCTTGTCGCCCAGCGGCTCCGACTTCACGGAGAAACGACGGTAGCGACGCGCACCCGTGGTGAGCGCGCTGTCCACGCTGATGTAATCAGACGGAGGCTCGATCTCGACGACCGCCTTGCTGCCCGCCTTGTCACCCGGGCGCAGGTAGACCGCGACCGCGTTCCAGTTGAGCGACACCGCGCCGCTGGGAGCCATGTACGGATTGTCGGAGTGGTCTTGGTCGTAACCCGGAGCGTTGCGCTCGCCGTCGAAGAAGCTCTCGTCGACAACCAGGTCGCCCGTCACTTCGCGAAGACCCGCGTGAAGCAGCTCACTGACGATGCTGTAGAGCTTCTCCGTGGTGACGGTCGGATCACCCTTGCCGCGCACGTAGAGGTTCTTCACCTTGCCGCCAGACAGCTCCGCTTCGGAGAGGAACTCCGTCTCGTAGCGGTAATCCAGACCCAGCTTGGAGATGGCCGCGGCCGCGGTGACCAGCTTCATGTTCGAAGCCGGGTTGAGCAGCTCGTCTTCGTTCTGCGCGAAGATCACCGCCCCGTCGTCCAGACTCTGCACGAAAACGGACGCCCGAGCGCTCTTGGCAGAGGTCCGGCGAATCACTTCCGCCAGCGTCTTTTTGAGGGATTCCCGCTCCGCCGCTCGGTCACGGCCCGCGTGCGCCGCGACGGGCACCACGGTCAGACACAGCACCAGGCCTACGAAAAAGGCCCGAACTTCGGTCACTTTCTGCGTCACGCGGCCAGCTCCGAGGTTGTTAGGGCGGGTGATTATCTGAGGCGACAAAGAGGCTCGCAATGTAGGACCCGCCGGCGGCCATCGTGGCGGACGCCCATTAACCGGAGGCGCGTCGCGTTGAATTCCCCCCTCTGAAAACCAACGGTTTGGCTGGACTTCGCTGGGAGTGGCTGTTGTAGCGTCACGCGCCTTTTGAACGCTGTAGGAGGAGCATGTCCATGTCGCAGGAGATCGAGCTCACGGGAGTCATCCCGGCATCACCGGAAAAAGTGTATCGGGCCTGGTTGGATGAAGCGGAGCACACCGCTTTCACCGGCCAGAAGGCGTCAGTCGACCCCAACGTCGGTGGAGAGTTTTCCACGGGCAACGGCTACTGCCAGGGCAGAAACCTGGAGCTCGAGCCGAACTGCCGCATCGTGCAGACATGGCGTTCGACCGAGTTCCCAGAGGACAGCCCGGACTCGCGCGTGGAGCTGGTGTTCGAAGCCGCAGATGAAGGCACCCGCCTGACGTTGCGCCACACCGAGATTCCCGAGGGCCAGGCCGAGTCGCTGCGCGAGGGTTGGAATGAGTTCTACTTCGAGCCGCTCACGCGCTACTTCGGTGACGACTTCACGGATCCCGGCACCGACGATGAGGCATCCGTCGACGCCGCCGCGAACGACGATGAGGACGAGGATCGCGAGGTCAGTCACAGTCGTGATGACGTCGAGACCGTCGTGACCGCGCCCATGTACGCGGGAGAAGCGGCGGTCACCGCTCCGCCGGCCGGACGTTCGGCCAAGAAGGCGCCCGCCAAGTCGAAGCCCGCGGTGAAGGCAAAGGCGAAGGCGTCGGGTGCGAAGAAGGCCAAGCCGGCGAAGAAGGCTGCCAAGGCGAAGAAGCCCGCCATGAAGGCTTCGGCGAAGAAAGGCGCGGCGAAGAAAGGCGCGGCGAAGAAGAAGCTGGTCGCGAAGAAGGTGAAGAAGAAGTCAAAGCGCTAGTCGTCGTCTCCGGGCGCCTCGTCGAAGGTCGAGGTGCCCGGCTGAACCCACCCCGTGAGAGCCCTCCTCCAGCGCGTGCTGAGCGCGTCGGTCACCGTCGATGACGAAGTGATCGGCCGCATCGGTCCCGGTCTGCTCGTCCTGCTCGGCGTCGGCAAAGGCGACACCGAGCAGGACGTCGACTGGGCCGTCGAGAAGATCGCGAACCTGCGCATCTTCGAAGACGACGCCGGAAAGATGAACCGCTCCGTCTCGGACGACGCCAAGGCGTTGCTCTGCGTGAGCCAGTTCACGCTCTACGCCGATACAAGCAAAGGCCGACGCCCGAGCTTCGTGGAAGCCTGCGAGCCCACCGAAGCCAAGCGGCTCTATGAGTTCTTCTGCGAACGCGCGCGGGCACTCGAGCTGACCGTAGAAACCGGCCGCTTCGCCGCGGACATGAAAGTCGCGCTCATCAACGACGGCCCCGTCACCCTTTGGCTTGATTCACGAAAGCCGTAGCCGTGACCCGTGCGAACCCGAACCCGTCATCGCAAGCGAACGCGAACGCGAACGCGGGCCTCTCAACCCTTCGCGTCTTCTCGCGCGATCAACTCGTAGATATCCGTCGGCGTCTGCGCCTCAAGGATCGACGCCCGGAACCGCGGGTTCTTAAACAACCGACTGATCCGCGCCAACGCCTTGAGATGAATCCCGGCCGAGTTCTCCGGCGCCACCAGCGCGAAGAACAGATGGGTCTTCTTCCCGTCGATCGCCTCGAAATCCACCCCCTGCCGCGACACCCCGAACGTGGCTAACAACCCGCTCAACCCCGGAAGCTTGCCGTGGGGAATCGCCACACCTTCGCCAATGCCCGTGGAGCCCAGCCTTTCTCGCTCCTGCAGCACCTCGACCAGCCGCTCCGCCTTGAGCGCGGGATACGCAAGCGCGAGCGAACCACAAAGTTCCTTGAGAACTCCCGGCTTCGACCCCGCGGAGAGGTCGGCGACAACTGCGTTGGGTTGAAGGAATTCGGCAATCTTCATGAGACGTTCTGGCGCATGTACTCCCGGACTGAGGGGAGCGCAAGCGTGGGTCTGTGGGGCGCGGGCTTCAGGTGAGCACAGTCGTCGACTACCATGCGACGTCGTGCGCGTGACATGGGCGATGCAGTGGCTCTGTCTGGCGGCCTTGTGCTGCGCGGCCGCACCGCCTGCGAAACGCGCCGCGGATGTGGAGCGGGTGTTGTCGGCATTGAGCCTCGAGCAAAAAGTCGGACAGCTGATGATGGTGGGGTTCGCCGGTACTGAAGTCGACGAAGGGATCGTCGCGCTTCTTCAAGACATGCACGTGGGCGGGGTCTGTCTCTTCAAGCGTAACGTCACCAACGCCGACCAGGTGGCCAAGCTCAACGCCGGCATTCAATCCGCAATGAAGGACGAGGTCGCCCCTTTCATCGCGGTGGATCAAGAGGGTGGCAATGTGGTCCGCGTGCAAGAGGGGGCAGTCGTGCTACCGGGGAACATGGCGCTGGGAGCGACGCGATCGAAGCAGCTCGCGCACGACGCGGGGAAGGCGCTGGGCCTGAGCCTGCGGCAGCTGGGCTTCAACATGAACCTGGCGCCCGTCTTGGACGTCAACGTCAACCCGAAGAACCCCGTGATTGGGATCCGCTCGCTCAGTGATCAGCCGGAGCTGGTCACCGAGCTGGGCGCGGAGCTGGTACGCGGCCAGCAGGAAGCGAACATCGTCACCGTCGCCAAGCATTTTCCGGGTCACGGCAACACTGACGCGGACAGCCACCGCCTGCTCCCCGTCATGAAGGAAACCGAGCGTGAGCTCCTCGCGCAGATCGCGCCATTCACCCATGTGATTGGTCAGGGGCTGGATGGCGTGATGACCGCGCACGTGTCCGTTCCAGAAGTGAGCGGAGACGATCTGCCCGCCACGCTCTCGCCGGAGCTCCTGCAGAGGCTGCTGAGAGGAACACTTCACTTCGACGGGCTCGTGATTACGGACGAGCTGGAGATGGAGGCCATCGCTCAACGCTTTGGCGTAGGCAACGCGGCGACTCGAGCGATTCAAGCGGGCGCGGACATGGTGCTCATTCCGTGGCGGCCCGAGAAGAAAGTCGAAGTGCACCAAGCGCTGCTCAGCGCGGCACGCTCGGGTGCGATCTCCAACGAACGGCTGAACGAAGCAGTGAAGCGCATCCTGACTTTGAAATTGACGCGCGACATCTATGCACGACGGACACCGAAGAACGCAAAGTTGGATCTGCTGACGGTGCCGCGAGCGATCGCTCGCAAGTCGGTCACCCTGTTGCGAGTGGAGCCGGACGTTCTTCCACTCAAGTCGACCCAGAAAATCGCGGTCATCACCGCCGAAGCTTCACTCGGTCAGTCCATCAAACGTCGCGCGGCGGCCACACAGACCCTGACCATGTCCGCCTACGCCAGCGTTCAGAAGCGGGCCGTGCTGAGGCCGAAAGCGGCGAAGCTCGCCAAGGACGCGGACGTCATCGTGGTCGGCCTGATGAACTCCCGGCAGCATGAGTTCATCCCTTTGGCGATGGCCACCGGCAAACCCGTCATCGTCGTGTCCCTCGGGCTGCCCTACTACGCCGAGCAAGTCGAAGCAGCGCGCACCGTGTTGGCCGTCTACTCGTACCGAGAGGTTTCTACGGATGCGGCCGCCGCCGCGCTGTTCGGAGAGATCGGGACGGAGGGTCAGCTACCGGTGACCCTCATCCACTATCCGTTCGGACATCACCTGCCCTGACCCCGCCGCTTTAGACCGCGCGGCGCTGTTCCTGCTTGCTTCCGGTGCGCGCGGCGCTGGAGGCTTCAATCAATCCGTAATGTCCGTCCTTGCGGCGGTACACGACGTTGACCTCGGCGGATTCGGAGTTGGTGAACACGAGGAAGTCGCTGTTCATCAGATCCATCTGCATCACCGCTTCTTCGATGCGCATGGGGTTGGCGACGAACTCGTTGGTGCGAATCACGCGCGGCGTGCGGTCTTCCTGAACGCGCTCGGGCTCCGGAAGGTCCACGACGTCGTGGCGAACGCGGATCTGATTGAGGATGTTCTGGCGATGATGAACCTTCTCACGGCCGTGGTGGTGCTTGAGCTTTTCTTTGTAGCGACGCAGCTGTCGTTCGATCTTGTCCATCGCCAGATCGAGCGACGCGTACATGTCCTCGCTCTTCTCCCGCCCGCGCAGCACGAACGCGCCGGAGTGGATGGTGATGTCCGCGTGGTGCAAGTGCCGCTCTACGGAGAGGACGACGTGGGCGTCTCCTGCCTTAGCCAGGTACTTGTTCACCCTCTCGACTTTTATCCTCGCGTATTCCTTGAGGGAGTCAGATGCATCCAAATGCCGGAAGGTGATGTTGAGCTGCATGCGGCACTTCTCCTTAGACCATTGTGTGTTGGACAGCTTTCGTGGGTCGCGTTCGATCTGAAGCCTTTAGCTTCGTGAAATGCAACCCGCCAACAGTCACGGTCTTCCTGCCGTAGTTCAGAAGTAACGCTTGCGCTTGGACGACGGCAGAACGCCCAGCACCTCTCGGTACTTGGCCACGGTTCGCCGAGCGATCTCAATCCCCTGCCCGCGCAGCAGCTCCACTATCTTCTGGTCCGAGTAGGGATTTCTCGAGTCTTCCGCACTCACCAGCAGCTTGATGTGGTTCTTCACCGCCTCGGAGGCAATGTCCTCTCCGGACACACGGGCGATGGACGAGTTGAAGAAGTACTTCAGCTCGAAAATCCCCTGCGGAGTGTGCACGTACTTGTTGGTGGTGACGCGCGAGACGGTGGACTCGTGCATCCCAATGTCTTCGGCGACGTCGCGCAAGATGAGCGGCTTGAGGTGCGCAATGCCCTTGTCGAAGAAGTCCTTCTGAAACTTCACGATCGACTCGGTGACTTTATAAATCGTCCGCTGGCGCTGATGGATGGAACGGATCAGCCACATCGCGCTGCGCAGCTTGTCCTGGATGAACTCTTTGGCCTGGCCGGGTGAGACGGCGCCATTCTTCAACGCGTTTCGATAGTGGCCGGAGATGCGGAGCTTGGAGAGGCCGTCGTCGTTGAGAACAACGGTGTATTCATCGCCCATCTTGTAAACAAATACATCGGGCGTGATGTATTGCGCGTCGTCGCCGGAGTAGTTGCGGCCCGGCTTCGGATCCAGCTTGGTCATCAGCTTGACGGCTTTGACGACCTCTTCGAGCGGGACCTTGAGATCCTTGCCAATGCCGGGGAGGTTTTTACTCTCCAGGAACTTCATGTGCTTTTTGATGATGGTACCCAGCAGCGACGCGGAAGGATCTTGCAGCGCGCGGGCTTGGATGAGCAGGCACTCTTGAAGGTCTCGCGCGGCGCAACCCTTGGGGTCCAGGTGCTGCACGGTCCGCATTGCCTTCTCCGCGATCTGCACGGAGACGTCTGCCTCGGTGGCCAGGCGGATGAGGGGGTCGCCCTCGAAGTCTTGGAGCTTCAGGTAACCGTCGTCGTCCAGGTTGCCGATGATCAACATCGCCACCCGCTGCTCGGCGGCGTTGAGCTTGAGCATCCCGAGTTGGGAAGCCAGGTGCGCGAAGAGGTCCTCTTTGCGAACCAGGTTCGCTTCGAAAGAGGGCAGGTCGTCGGTGGCGACGTTGCCCTTGTTGGACGCGGTGGACTGCTCGTTGAACTGGTAGCTGTTGAGGTACGCCTCCCAGTCGATCTCCGGCGGAGCCTCGCCGTCCCCCTTCACCTCCTGGGCGTTCTCCGGCATGGGGGCTTCAACGCCGGCTGGGACTTCCAGGTTTTCCGCCTCAAGGGAGGCTTCGCCAGGGGCCTTGTCCGCGAGCTCACCGCCTTCGCTGGCCTCTTCGGGCTGCTCCAGCACGGGATTCTGCTCAATCTCTTCGCGAACCTGCTCGAGAAGCTCCATCCGCGAGAGCTGCAGCAACTTGATCGCCTGTTGTAGCTGGGGCGTCATCACCAGCTGCTGGGACATCTTCAGGCTTTGCTTGAGCTCCATACCCATCGTTCAGTCTCACCTTGGCCCGCTGGGCCTTTGCTTCGCTGATGCATGAGGGGAATCGACCCACCCCCACATCCATCAAGGACCGTGCCAAGGTACCAACTCCCTTCCAGTAATGTCCAGCTGTGGCGATGCAGGGCACATCGCTTGCTTTCTGAACAGTGAAACTCATTTAAATTAGCTGGTTATAAGATTTGCACGGCGACTCGTTTGACAATTCGAGTGCGGACAGCATGCGAAGCGTGTTCCCTCGCCAGGCAGATTGGCACCATGCGAGAGGTGAGCCAGAGCGAAGCCCTCACTCGGCCAATCTGAAGTGCGATCCCAAATAGAGGGCTCTGGCGCGCGGCGACTCGGCAATCTGCGAAGGCGTGCCCTCCTCGAGGATCTGCCCGTTGGCGATGATGTAGGCGCGGTCGCAGATTCTCAGGGTGTCCTGAACGTTGTGGTCCGTGATCAGGATTCCCAGCCCTTTCTCCTTCAACTGGTGAATCTGCCTCTGCAGGTCGCTCACGTTGATGGGGTCGACACCCGCGAAAGGTTCGTCAAAAAGCATGAAGCGCGGGTTGGGGATGAGCGACCGCGCGATTTCGGCCCTTCGCCGTTCGCCACCCGAGAGGGTTTCCCCCAGACTGTCCTCCACCCTCGTCAGCCCGAACTCGTCAAGGAGCGCATCCGCTCTCGCCGCACGCTGGCCAGGGCTCAGCTCCTTCTGCAGCTCCAACACCGCCAGGAAGTTCTCGCGCACGCTCAGCTTGCGGAAGATAGACGCCTCTTGGGGGAGGTAGCCCACGCCTTCCCGCGCGCGGCGGTGCATGGGGAGCGGGGTGAGGTCTTTTCCGTCGACGTGAACGACGCCTTCATCCGGCGGCACCAGCCCGACGACGAGATTGAACGTGGTGGTCTTTCCAGCCCCGTTGGGCCCGAGCAGCCCGACGATCTCTCCCTGCTTCACTTCAACGCGCACCCCGTCGACGACGCGCCGGCGCCGGTAGGCCTTCACCAAGCCTTCCGCGACCAGCCCGCTCACTTCTTCTTGTCCTTTTCCAACTGGCTTCCGCCCTCCACGACACCGCGCACGCGCCCTTCCATCCAGAAGAGGTCCTTGTTGGTGTCGTAGAGCACCTTGTCGCCGCGCACGAAAGCGCTGCTGGCGTGACTGAGCTCAGGGTTGCCGGTGATCTGGAGCAGGCCGCGCGTGTTGTCGAAGTCCGCGTGTTCACCCCGAGCGGTCCGATCTCGGTCGACCATCTTCACGTTGCCGTCGCACTCCACGCGGTGAACTTCTTGCTGCGCTCCCACTTGAACGTAGTGCGCGATCATGCGGTCACAGGTGATGGTCATGGTCTGGCGGCGAACCTTCACGTTCTGCTTCAAGATGACCTTCCCGCTTTTATCCGCTGCCTCCATCTTGTCCGCGTCAATGAAGACGGGGCTGCGCATGGTGGCCGCGGCCAGCGAGAGACTACCGCCATCGGGCTTGCGCTTCGGGGCGGGCGCAGCGGTTACCAGCAGCAGCAGGACGAGCAAGGACATCACCGAGAACCTCCAATCCGCGTGCTGACGCCTCCGGAGAACGAATATTCCTCCGACAGCAGGTCCAGTCTGAACACCTTGCTGGAGAGGGTCGACCGAGGGTTCTGGATCAGGATCCCCTCTTCGCCCGTCACGACCTGCGACCGGCTGTCGAAGCGCGCGGTGGGGGTTCGAGCGACCGTGCCGTCTTCGGTGCGAGCGATCAACCCTCCAGAGGCGTTGACGATGGGAGCATTCGCTGC
>JBQTKE010000107.1:0-12349 GCA_052386435.1 Myxococcaceae bacterium | reverse complement strand
CCTGCCCAAGACAGCGCCTTGGGATCGAGCGCGCTCTCTTCCCGCATCAGCGCCTGAAGGAGATCCGGATCAACCTCCGCCGCCTTGCAGTGCTTCTCAATGCTGTCGCGAAACGCATTGGGGAACGCGCTCTCCCAAACCGGTCGAGTGATCGGATCGATCTTGCCGGCGAGCTCACGACGAAGCGCGACCCGCGCGATCGCGTGCGCGGTGCGCGTGTCGCCCGAGGCCACCATTACTTGCACCAACAGCCTCAACGACTGCGGAGGCAACCGAGTGCGATTCACAGCGAGCAGCTCCGCCGCGGCGGCATCTTCAAAGCCCATCCGGAACAGCTCAATCCCCGCGACGAAATGCGGATCCTTGTCGAGCGGCCCTGCATAGAGCGGCCACTCCTCGCTCGCGGTGCGAGGAACCGCCAAGGCCGCCTGAACCTTCGCCGCCTTCGCGGAGTCCAGCTGCCCCAAGCGCATTCGCGCCATCAAGCCGTAGTAGGTGGCCGGGTGCTCCAGCGCGAGCTGCTCGAAGAGCTCCACCGCCCGGGCGAGCTCCTTGCGCTTCTCATGCAGCCGCGCGCGCCAGTACCGCGCACGCTCCAGCTCATAGCTCTCGTCTCCTTTTCCGAAGAGCGCCTCGATCTGATCCAGAACTCGGATCGCCTCGTCCTCCTCCCCGCGCTCGCGGCGAATCCAGAACGACTTGAAGACCGCCTCCGCTGAGAAGTCACCCTTCGGATAACGGGCGACGATCTCGCCCAGACGCGCAAGCGCTCCATCGCGGTCACCCTTCTTCAAGTACAGGTCCGACGCATAGAAGAGCGCATCGTCCGCGAAGGAGTGCTCGGGAAATTCGCGCGCCAAGGTTTCGTAGGTGGACGGGCCGTGCGCGGGGTCGACGATCGAGCGCGACGACGCCAAGACATAAAGCGACCGCGCACGCAGATCCGGATCCGTGCACCGAGCTGTCACCGGCTCGAGGACCTGGATCGCTCGAGTGTGCTCGCGCTGCTTGCGCAGGGCTTTCCCGAACGCGAAGTGAGCGCGGCAAGCCAATGCCTCTGGAAGCTTCAACTTCGGCAAAAGAGGAGAAAGGACATCCATCCCCTGTTTGTTGCGGTGAGCTTCGATCAACACCTCGGCCCGCGTGACTTGCGCGAGCGGCGTCGTGAGACCGCCCTTCACCTTCGCCAACTGCGAGAGCGGATGCTTGGTCCAGAGCGCGTCCATCGCCTCCTGCTCCGCGCGTGTGTCCTTCTGTTGCCGCGCCAGCTCCGCGAGACCGATCAGCGCCTCCGCGCCGATGTCGCGCCCCCAACCCGGTGCGTTCAGCTCGGCGAGCGGACGCAGCGCCTCCGCCGCGCCTTGCAGATCACCACCGCGTCGAAGCGTCCGCGCCAGCCCCAAGCGGGCATCCGTCGCGAGCTTTGACCCAGCAGGGACGCGCGCATAGAGCTGCGCCGCCGACTTCCAGCGCTGAAGCTCTTCGTTGGCGATCGCCGCGTGAACCGTGCAGCGATCCTCCAGCGCCTTGTAATCCTGAGCGAGGGCCGTCATCTCCGTCGCCGCAGCCTGAAAGTCCTCCGCACGCAGAGCGCTCAACGCGCGCAGGTAGCGAAGGGGAAGCGCGTCGCCCGCTCCGACCAGAAGCGCGCGCGCCTTCGTGTAGTGACCGCGTTCGAACTCCGTCCGGGCCTGCGCCGCCTTGCCGTTCAGAAAGTAGTGCTGGAGATCCGCTGCGTCGTAGCGCCGGCCGCGATCCTCCGCCGGGGCAGATTTCTCTTCCCGAAGCGGAAAGGCGGGATTGAACAGTTCGGTGAAACCGGGCGCCAGCTGCGACTTCTCCGCGTCTGGAGGGGGCGAGAGCTCCGACTCGGGTGGAGCGCTCGGCGCGCTCGCCGAGGGCGCTTGATGGAGGTCCTTCTCCTCCGCTCCGCCAGTGTTCTGTGCCCAGGCATGTGCGGCCCACGCCCATCCCAGACACAGCAGCGCTCTCGACCAGACCATCCGACACCTCGCGTCGCGCGACCTTAACCTGGGCGGCAATCCCAAAGCTTCCCGCTTCGGCCCAACCGTCCGACCCTCGACGCGGCTAGACTGCGCCCAACGCATGGACATTCGCACGCAAAGCTCGCTCCTCGCCGGAATCGTGGGCCTGGCCCTGGGCGTGTCCATGCTGCTGCGGCCGGATCGCCCTCGCTCGTTTACTCGGTACTCAGCCTTCGCGCTCATCCTGGGCGGCTTCTACTTCGCCAGTTTTTTCAACGAGCTGTTCGCGCCCCTTACCTACCCCTGGGCCAAACGCATCTCCATGGGGGCCACGCTCATCTTGGGCGCGCTCGTGCCCTCCGCGGCATTGGCGTTCTTCATCGACTTCCTCAACGTCAGCCCCGGCGCGGCGCGCAATGGCCGCAAGGTCGCGTTCTTCTCCGGTCTGCTCGGGCTCGCGGTGGGCCTCACGCCTCTGGCGAATCAGAGCTGGGCCAAGATCGCCCTCTCCGTCTGGGTGTTCGGTGCGCTGATTGTCTCCGCGTCGCTGCTGCTGCGTCGCACTCGGCAGACCGATTCGCGCATCGAGCGACTGCGCTATCTGTATCTCGCGATCGGCGCCGGGCTCACCCTGCTCTTCGCGGCGATCGACTTCATCTCCAAGTTCGGCCTCCCCTTCCCAACGCTGGGCCCGGTCGTCTCCACGCTCTACCTGTTCTTCCTCGCGCAGACGTTGTTGCGACTGCGCCTGATGGACCTGCACGAGCTGTTGGGCAAGTTCGCCTCGCAGACCGTGCTGGCCGCGATGCTCGCGTTGGTCTTCGCCACCCTCACCTCGTGGGTCGAGTCCAATCCCGGCCTGTTCCTCTTCAACACCGTGGTCGCCGCGTTCGTGATGTTGATCCTGGTCGAGCCGCTGCGCGCCAAGGTGGAAGAGCGCGTCGTGGCGATCTTCTTCCGCGAACGCTTCGAGCTGCTGCGCACGCTCTCTCAACTCAGCGCGCGCATCGCGAATGTCGTGGACCTCGAGCTGCTCTGCACGATGATTCTCGACGCGTTTCACGAGACCCGTCGAGTCACCCACGCGTCGATCTACCTGCTCGCGGAAGATCGCCCGGGCTACCGACTGCAGAGCTTCCGCGGGCCTCAGCCTGCGTCGTTTCTCGACATGTCCTTCGCGCGCGGACTCCTCAACGCCGCGTCGAGCGGACAGAAGGCTCTGCTCCTAGAAAATCTGGATCGCCGCATTGCCGAGCTCCGAGCGCACGGGCCTGAGGGAAAGCGTGGCCGCGACGAGATCAAACGCATCGCCGACATTCGCAACGCGATGATCCACATGAAAGCCGGCATCAGCGTGCCCCTCGTCGGGAATGATCGTGTGCTCGGCTTCGTGAACCTCTGGGATGAGCGCGTGCCTGAGGCGTACGCATCCGATGAGATCGCCATGGTGCTGGAGATTGCGGAGCGCCTTGCTTCTGTCGTCGAGAGCTCGAAGCTCTACGAAAAGATGCGCGAACGCGACCGCCTTGCGGCGCTCGGTGAGATGGCCGCCGGTCTGGCGCACGAGATCCGCAACCCACTTGGCGCGATCAAAGGCGCCGCGCAGGTGCTGGATCCGCGTCGTCTGCCGGGAGAAGACGGAGAGTTCCTCGAGGTAATCGTTGACGAGGTGAACCGACTCAACGGCGTCGTCTCCGCGTTCCTCGACTACGCCAGGCCGATGAAACAAAACTTCGGCCCGACAGATCTCAATGAAGTGATTACGCGGACACTGCGGCTCATTCAGAACGACGTCCCGCCCAACGTCACGCTGAAGGTGGAGCTGGGCGAAGGGCTAGGCAAGATCGACGCGGACGCCGAGCAACTCAAACAAGTGCTGATCAACCTCCTACAGAACGCGATTCAGGCCACGCAGAATCGGCCCGGCACAGTCACACTGCGAACCGTCCGCCCAGAGCGCTTCTCTGATTTCCGCGGCGGACACGACACCGTGGAGATCCAGGTTCAAGATGACGGCCCCGGCATTCCATCCGATCAACAGCTCCACATCTTCGTGCCGTTCTTCACCACGAAAGAGAAAGGCACTGGGCTCGGCCTCGCCATCTGTCAGCGCATCGTGAAGAACCACCAGGGCACCATCTCCGTGCAGAGCCGCGTTGGCGAAGGCTCCACCTTCTTCATGCGCTTCCCTGCCCTGCCCTCTGAGCTCTCGCTGGAGACACCTTCGCCGGACACGCTTTCGCCGGACGCGCTGACCAAGACATCACCTCCGACGCAGGGTCCGAATCCGAACAAACCACAGGAACGGCTCTCGCGACGAGAGCGGAAGAAACGACGCGCAGCGCAGTCATAAGGCGTCCATCTCACGAACGGCCGTACGCTGTTCAAGCCTCGATTTCCCGCCTTCGACTCGACGTTTGCTTGCGACACGGCACGAGGGTTAATCTAAGTGTCATGACGCGCGTCAATTTGACACTGGACAAGGATACTTTCGGCCTGCTTCAGCGACACGCCCGGAGGGAGCGCGTGCCGAGCGCGACCGCTGCCCGCCAGCTCATTCGCGAGGCTCTTAGTCGAAGACAGGAGGATGAGCGGAGGAAAAAGCTCGCCGCCGACTATGCCGCTGGGAGTGGGGACGATCGGGAGCTGCTCAGTAAGCTCGAGAGCTTGCAAATCGAGGTAATCGGTGACGAAGAAACGTGAACCCATCGAGTTTAGGAAGGGCGATCTACTCTGGATTTCCTGCGATCCGTCGGTCGGAGTTGAACCCACCAAGGTCCGCAGCTGCGTCGTGGTCTCCAATGACATCGCCAACAAATTCGGACAGGCCGTCACGGTGGTCCCGACTCAGAAGTACACGCGGGAGCGCGCCGAACGGGAATACATGGTGGATCTCCGCTCTCCACGCTCGTCGCTCTACGAGCCACGCGTGGCAAATGCATCGATGGTGATGACCTACGATCGAGCGCGGATTGCGTCTCGAGCGGGACAGCTGACCAGGCAAACGAGGGAGTTGCTGGACAAGGCATTGGCACTACACTTGGGAATTTCCCCAGACGTCATAAGCGAATAGGGGATCCGGTCTCGCGCGGTTGGGTACCAACGATCTTGGCGCCTGCCTCGATTGACTCGCATCAGCAAACGTCCGCGGCACCTGTTTCTTGCAGATGCGCTGAAGGTATTTCCGACTCGGGCCTCTAAGCCTTTCGGAGATGCCGATGAAATGCGCTGACGCTGAGCCGTTGATTCAGAAAAAGCTGGAGTGCGCCGCCACGGATGAAGAGGTGCGTTCGCTCGGACAACATCTCGCGGACTGCGCTGCCTGCGCGAGGCTTCACACCGAGATGGTGCTCACCCGGCAACGCGTCGCTGACTGGCCTTCGGCGATTTCGGCCACCGATTGGGAAGCCCTGGGACAGACCTTGCGGCCTCAACTGCGCAACCGTTGGGCGTCCTCTGTGCGGCCGCACGATTCTTCACAGGGTCTCTGCTACCCGCGATTGCGGTGCACATGGCCAACAACTTCGTCGGCCTGGGAATCGGACTCTTTGCTCCTGAGCTCCAGCTCCCGCGCTGGACAGTGCTGACCGCGGCGGCGCTCATCGCCCTGGGACTGTGGCTTTGTAAGTCCAAAATTCAAAGCGACGGACAGGTCCCCGCCTCAGCGCGTGCTCTGACTCCACAATGAGCACCATGCGGCCCATCACACGCAACGGCCGCCACGGCAGGTTCACCGTGACGGCCGCTCGACCCCCAAGTATGTCGATCAGTTCGTTCCGAGCGTTCCCGACGAACCGGTCAACAACCAGGTGTTGCTTCCGACGAACTGCACCGTCGCCCCAGAGAACTGCGGCCCAGAGAGGAACCCGGCCGTCCCGGTGGTGGTGGTCGTGGCCCAGGTGCGTTGAACGCGATGCACGGTGCTTCCCGAAGAGTTCGCGTCACCGATGAAAGCGGTCGAACCGTCGCGAGACACGCCGCAGCCGTACCAGAGCGTCGATCCGCTCCCAGGGCCGTTCGCCCAGTCCATGCCGCCGTTGAACGAAATCGCCGTCTGGCCCGCGTACTGGCATGCCACGAGCGTGTCACCCTTGCCTGACACGCGAATTCGAACCGGCGCGAAGTTCAGCCGGCGCACCCAGGTCACGCCCATGTCTCGCGAGGTGAAGACCGCCGCGGGTGACGACACTGCGCCGAAGAGGGTCGAGCCGTCTGCAGACAACTCAAGCTCGTACATGGAGGCGGGGGTCGTGAGCACCGTCCACGTCGCGCCGAAGTCCTTCGAGATGACCGACTTGTTTCCAGGTTGCGTCGCGTTCTGCGTCGCGGTCAGCACTTTTCCGGTGGGAGAGGCCGACGTGTAGACCCATTGACCGCCAGCGGGAAGACCCGCGACGGTGGTGAACGAACCTCCAGCGTCGGTCGAGACGAGCAGGCCGCCACCACCGAAGTCGATACCGATGAGAATCACGCGGCCGTCGTCGGAGATGCTCACCGATTCAAACTGTCCCGTCGCCCCGGCGATGGGCGCCCAAGTCGTGCCTCTGTCCGTCGTGCGTTGAATCAGGTTGGGCTGCCCCACCGCGATCGCGGTCGCGCCGTCGGGGGTGGTCGCAATTCCGCGCCAGTTGCCAGCGGTGTTGAGGGACGTGCTCCACGTCTTGCCACTGTCGTGCGTCACCCGAATGCGCTGAGTAGAGCCCACATACGCGGTGTTGCCATTGGCGTTCACGGCGAACGGATTGTAGGACTCGGCAGGGAGGTTTTGATTGACGAAGCTTGCGCTGGTGGACGCGACCTCTGCTGAGGTGCCCATATCAACGCGCGCGCCCGCGCAGATCGCGAGGCGCCAGCCGCCGGGTCCCGCACCGCTGATTTGCACCACGTCACCCACGACGGGCGACGCTGGCAGCGTAACCGTGGTCACTCCCGCGTCCGCATTCGAAGCGAGGTAGTTGGTGTTCGACGACGCCTGTGCCGCTGCAGTGGTCACGTTGACCCACGGGTTCGCGCCACCGTTGCAGACGTTGCTCGTCGCGGTGATTTCGCCCGGGTCGAGGACGCTGTCGCGATCCAAGTCGAGCCCCGCATCGACACGCGTTCCGCCCGCGGCGCACTGCGCGCCCGGACCGACCGACGTGAACGTCATCAACATCGAGTAACCATCCGCTCCCGCATCACCCTTCGGCCCTTGTTCACCCGCGTCGCCCTGCGAACCGGAAGAACCGGCAGTGCCAGCAGCACCCGCCGCTCCGTTGCACACGTACTTCGTTTCCTTTACCTCATCAGCGTCGAGCACCCCGTTCGCGTTGGAGTCGAGGCCCGCGGCGACGACGGTCCCCCCGTTCGCGCAGTTCGCACCGGCCGGCTCCGCGCCCATCGCGATCACCGCGTTGGATCCCGCGGGTCCGGCGGATCCGGTCGCGCTGTTTCCTTCATTGCCGGTACTCGACGTTCCTGCGCAGCCCACCAACGTCGCGGCAAGCGCGCACCACAGCCAGTGACAATTCACAATCTTCAAGGTTGCTCCCTTATGGGTTGAGGCGCAGCCGTCCGCCGCGCCGGGGACGAACGCTGATTCAACGCGGAGCGATCAACCAGACCCACGAAAGTCCCCATGAGGTCGGAGTTCGGCGCCTCGACAGACACAACGACGCAGCGCTCACGACTCCATGCGACGCACATCCGCCGGGAGTCGGACGATCAACGCGGTGCCCGAAACATTCGCTTCTCCCGGTGCGCGCTCCAGCGTTCCGCCTTGCTCCGACGCCCAGGACCGAGCGTTGCCCAATCCGCCGGTGCCCCCCGCCAGTTGTTCGCCGGAAAGTCCCGAGCCGTCATCGTGAACGGAGAGCTCGAAGCCCTCCCGCGTGTGATGCAGCCCCACCGTCACCACACGCGCCGACCCATGCGTCACCGCGTTGCGCACCAGTTCTTGGGTGATCCGCAGCGCCGCCAGTGCCGTGTTCGCCGCAATTGGGGTTGCTGGATTCCCGGTGATCCGCTGCCGGTACTCAACTCCCACCGCGAGCATTCTGCATTTTGACTCGATCACCGCCGCGAGGGTCTCCCAGGACGCCGGCAGCTCCGGGGCACGCGAGTCGAAGACAACGGACATCAGCTCGAGCCGAGCGCTCTCCGCTTGCCGTGCTGCGGCAGCCCAATCGAACGCGCCGCCCGACTTCATCTCCCGAAGCTGCTGGGTCAGCACGTCCAGGCGATGCGCGACGCCCTCCACCAAATCATCCTGTGCGCACACGGTGTGGTCGCCCCCTGTTTTTAGGTGCGCAACGGTGCAGAGACGTGGGCATGGCGGTGGTGATGGGGTTGGTAGCGCCGACCGCTTTCTGCGTGCGAGCCATTCGAACGTCGTCGCCGCCATGGTCAGGTACATCCAGCGGTGAAACGGTTTGGTCAATGCCCAAAAAATCGCGGTGAACGGGCAGAGCGCCCAGATGGGCGACGCGTCCACACCTGCGACGAAGATAAAAGCCAAGGGGCTGGCATAGAGGCAGAGCGATTCGATCATTTCGACGGCTTGGCGAAGCCGACTGTCCGAATCGAAGCGCTTCGAGAGTGCGACGCTCACCAACACCGCGACCAAGCCGGGGGTAACAATCAGCAAGGCACGTTGTGCGCGCAGCGCACCAAAAACGCGCTCCGCACGAGGAACCAGAGGCGCCAACGCGAAGGCAACGTTCGAAAGAATCAGCGACGCCGTGAAACGCCACGACCGGCGTTCCGCGTCGGCAATTCGTGTCGTCTCCGCAACGACGCTCGCCTGCTCTTCGCGAAGAGCGTTCTCCATCCGCACACCTCCGGAATTGGAATGGGAAATGCCGTCCAAGACTGCCATGGTTTGGCGCAATGCCGGGTGCCATCAAAGTCGCCACTGATTGAAGATCACGCCGGCACGCGCGACGCACTCGTTGCGTCGCTCGGCGACTTCTCCTATCGCATCAGTGTCGTGGGTGCGTTCGCGGACGCCGCGAGCTTCTTGAGCGCGCAGAAGGTGAATCCGGTGGACGTCGCGCTGGTCGACCTCCGGCTCCCGGGGATGAGTGGCAACGAATTGATTCGCGCGTTGAGCGAACAACCGGAGCCCAAGATTCGGGTCATCGCCCTCAGCGCTTTTGCAGATGACCAAAGCGTTTTCGAAGCGCTGCGCGCGGGAGCGCACGGATACCAACTCAAGGATGAACCACCCGAGCGTCTGGTCCGGGCAGTCGAAGAGGCAGCGAGTGGAGCGCACCCGCTCTCCAGCCGCATCACCGGATTTCTGGTCTCGCAAGCGCGTCACATCCCGGCACCGGTTGCGCTCAGCAATCGTGAGGAGGAGCTCGCCGTCGCGCTCGCCGAAGGATTGACCTATGCCGAATGCAGCGAGCGCATGGGCATCGCCATCGGCACGGTGCAGCATTACGTGAAGCGTGTGTACCGAAAGCTCGACGTCAGCTCGAAGAGAGAAGTGCGCGAATGGGTGAAGCGGTACTCAGGCCGTTGATCCAAGCGGATAAAGTCACCCACGCAACCGAGCACGCGATCGCCGAGGCTGCCGCGAAAGCAGAACGGCGCTTGCGTTCGCTGCCCGTCAACGTGTCGGTGACCAGCGGATGTCTGTTGGTGGTCGCGGCGTCCGCGTTCCTCGGCAACAGATCTCTGTTCGGAGCCCTGACGCCCTTCCGAGTGATGCTCATCGTCGGTACTTGGTGGACGGTCTTTGAAGCGGCAACCGTCGCCTTCTGGAGGTTGGGACCTTCGCACGCGGTGACTCGAGCGACGTCGGCGGTGGATCAGATGGGTCGTTCGGCGGCGTTGATGGTGATGCTCGCGCTGTCGGGTTCCGCGGCGCTGGCCTTCTATGTGGCAAGCCTGGTGCGTGGATTTGCCTGGCAGCCGCTTCCGGTCCGCGAGCTCCGGCGCGGATTGGCACTCAATGGTGCAAGCCACGCGGCCGTCGCAGCGGTGTGTCTGATCGTCGGCCGCGCGGAGGTCGCCGCGTTGGTGACTTTGGCGTTAGGCGCCTTCGCGTTGGGTCGCAACATGACCGGGAATGCACTTGCTCGCACGCGCCCAACGAGCCGGTCATCGGGTAAGAGGACGGCGATCAACACGGGGGCAACAAGGAGCATCACCTGCAAATCTTCGCTGCCCAAGAGGGCGCTCCACGTGCTGAGCCCCAAGATGAGAATGGACAGGCTGGTGATGATCGCCCGCTGCTTGCGCCTCTCGACGCCGGCAGCAACCATCAACGGGGCGAAGCTGTGCGGATGAGCGCCTGCGTGCCGACGAGGTGCATCTTCGCCTGCGCGAACAGGGCGTGCACCAGGCTGAGCCCGGCCACACAGAAGAGCACCCAGCCAAGCAGGCTTCCGCGCTGCTCCAGTCTCGCCCCTGGATTGACGCGCATCTGCCGTGGCGGATCGACGAAGAGCTTGCGCATGAGCGTCATTCCTCGAGCACTGCTTCGACGTTGAACCGAACCTGACAACCTTCGAGCCCCAGCCCATTCGGTGACTGCCGCTTCACCTCCAGCTCAAACTGCGGGCACTCGCCGGGATCATCCGTCAGCGAGAGGGTGTTGGAGACGGACAGTGAGAGCGAGGTTCCTTTGTCCTGACCGACCCACGCCTGTTCCGCATGGAGCTTGCAGGTCGTTCCGGTGATGTCCTTGTTGTAGCTGCGCGAGAACAACAGCTCACTGCCAGCGACGTCGAAGACGATCCCGCTTGCGCTCTCAACGCAGCTCGACGCCTCGGTTGTAGAGCAATCCAACGTCGTCGCCTTCGCGCCATTGCTCTCGATGCGGACGATCAGATACGTGCTCTCGTCGAGGGTGATCGGCTTGAGGGGATCGCGAAACTGCGGATCGTCCGTGCAGCCGATCAGTCCTACGGTGGACGACGTGACTTTCCAGAACAGCACCTCTCCGGGCCGCGGCGGCCCCCGGCGCGGTCCGCAGGCCGCGCACAATGCGCACAGCAGCAACGCCCAGCGGATCATTGTCGTTCCTTTTCGAGCCGGCCCTGGGCGTCTTCCCACCGCGTGTACAGCGCCTCCAGCTCGTCCTTCGCCAATCGATGCGCGTCCATCACCGGCTTTGCCTTGACGAAGTCGTTGTAGAAGCCGGCGTCCGCGAGCAGCGCCTCGCGCTCCTTCTGCGCGGACTCCAACGCGGCAATTTGCGCTTCACAGGTGGCAATCTCTTTCTTGATCGGCCCCTCCACCGCGCTGCGACGTTGCCGCGCCTCCGCCTCCACACGACGGCGTTCCTTTTCGGAAACAGGCTTGGCGACAGCTCCCGTCTCCTTTTTGTCTTGAACGACATCTTCCGTCGCGAGCAGCTCGAGGTGATGAAGGTACTCGTCGAGGTTGCCGGGATACGGCACCACGGTCCGGTCCCTCACGTCCCAGACATGCGTGGCGAGCTGATTGAGGAAGCTGCGGTTGTGCGACACGAAGAAGAGCGCGCCGGTGTAGCCCTTGAGGGCATCGATCAACGCTTCAGCGGAGTCCAAATCGAGGTGGTTGGTCGGCTCGTCCATCACCAGAAAGTTGGCCGGAACCAGGAGCAGCTTCGCCAATGAGACGCGCGCGCGTTCTCCTCCTGAGAGAACGCCAATCGGCTTGCCCACGTCGTCGCCTGAGAACAGGAACGCGCCGAGCACGCCGCGCACGTAGCTCTGCGGCTTGTCCGGAACGAGCTTGCGGACCTCATCGAGAATCGTGCTCCGCTTGTCGAGCGTCTCGGCGTGATGCTGGGCGTAGTAGCCCATGACGACGTTGTGCCCGAGCGAGGCGCTTCCTGTCTCAGGTTCGAGCTCACCCGCGACAATCTTCAACAGCGTCGTCTTGCCCGCGCCGTTCGCACCCACGACCGCGACGCGCTGGCCTCGCTCCAGCGAAGCGTTGAGGTTCTCGTAGATGACCTGCTCGCCGTAGCGCTTGCTGATTCCTTCCAGCTTCGCGACCTCGCGACCAGAGCGTGGCGCTTCGGGGAAAGTGAAGCTCACCTTCTGACGTTCCTGGTGAACCTCGATCACCTCTTCCTTCTCCAACATCTTCGCACGGCTCTGCGCCTGACTGGCCTTGCTGGCCTTCGCGCCGAAGCGATCAATAAACGCCTGCATCTCCGCGCGACGTTCGGCTTGCCGCTCTGCCCTCGCCTTGAGCTGCTCGACTTCCTCCGCACGCTGCCGGCGGTAGTCCTCGTAGTTGCCGGCGTAGCTGCGGACCCCTTCCATCTCCAGCGAGATCACTCTGCCAATCTGCCGATTCAGAAAGTCGCGGTCGTGGGAGATCAACACCAGCGCCTTGCGCGACTTCTTCAAGAACGCGTCGAACCACGCCAGGGTCGGCAGGTC